>JAACEL010000536.1 GCA_011682535.1 Nitrospiraceae bacterium
CAAAGGCGCAAAAAACGCAAAGAAGAACTACTGGGGTTGCGTCTTTGCGCGAGATTCTTCCAACGCTATTCCTCCAGCCGATTGACGAGGCGTGTGATGCCGCTCTTGATGTACGCCTCGCCAAAGTTGATCAGCAGGCCCAGCCGCTTGTCCATAAGTCGAAGATAGGTAAGTAACTGCTTCTTGTGAACTGGAAGAGTTGATTCAACCGATTTCAGTTCCACAATCACCAAGTTGTCGACAACAAGGTCCGCACGGAACCCCTCGTCAAAGGTCAATCCGTCGTACTCGATCTGAACGGTGCGCTGCCGGTCGACCTCGTGGCCACGTTTCTCCAACTCACAAGCAAGCACGGCTTCGTACACGGATTCAAACAAGCCAGGGCCAAGCCCGGTGTGGATTCCATAGGCCGCGTCCACAATATCCTTGGCAACGTCATTCTCAGTCATGCCACCGCCATCTCTTCTCCTTTGCGTTCTTTGCGCCTTTGTGCGAGCTTCTCATCTCTTTTTTCCTTTGCGTTCTTTGCGCCTTTGCGCGAGCCGTTCTTTACTTAGCCCAAGTGACCTTCGGCGGGTTAGCGTATGCGGCGTAGCGTTCGGCGATCTGGGCTTCTTCGACGTCGCCGGAGTGAATAATGACGCGGTACTTGAAGGTCAGCGACTTCCCCTCGGCCAACTCGTAGTCGCCATTCTCTTTCCCTTTCGTGAAGTAGGAGAGCCCGAAACAGTTGGCGCCGTTGAGGCCGTAGTCGCGGAAATGCCACGTGGTGGGGTGGCGTAGGTTGCCGGCGTGGTCGAACGCGGCCAGTCCGCGCACCCCGACGCCTTCGATCTCACCCGAGTAGTCCGTCCACGGCGAGGCCTTGCCCCACACATTGCCACCGCTGCCGTTGACGTTCGACATGGTGCCCTTTTTCATCCGCACCCCGGTCTCCTTGTTGTCGTAGCTGGCCTGGATCTCGGGCCGTATGCGGTAGGCGAGGATGCCGCCCTCCTTGGTGTCGCCGAACTTCACCGTGCCGTAGGAGGCGGTGAAGGTGACCGAGAGATCCAGCATGCGGGCGTCGGCCGGAGAGGCGTAGAAGCGATACTCACGTTCTTCGTCGATCACCGGTTTGTGGTTCTTGTCCTGCCAGACGTTCTTGGCGCGGATCCAGCCGAATGCGTCGCCTGAACCGAAGGTCACTTCGCCGCTGTGCTGGAAGCCGGAGTTCTTGCCTTCACCCCAGCAGTCGACGCCGTTGAGGTCGCCGTAGGACACCCAGAGGGACTTGTGATGGGGGTGGTCTTTGCTGGCGTACTTGTCTTCGCCCATGGGCCAATTGCGGGTGATCGTTGCGCCGCCTTCGGCCAGCACCGGCCACAGGAACGGTTTCTTGTTCTCGTTGGAGTAGTGATACGAGGTGAAATCCTCGCCGTTGACCTTCACGGTGAGTTCGTCGGCGCCGTCGGCCTTGGCAATCTGTACCGCGGCGGGCTTGGCTTCCTTGAGCACCTTGACTTCATAGGCGCCGTCGGCGGCCTGCGGCACGAACACCAGTTCGCCGCCGGCGATGGTCGCGGGGCATGCCGCGCCGGTTTTTTTCGAGACGACCTGGACGGTGGTATCCGGGGCTTGGGCGTCGCATGGCACAGAAACGGGGGTATAGGCGTTCTTGGCGCCTTCGACGTTCAAGGCGCGTCCATCCAGCGACTGGGCCGGACAGACGGCGGCGGCAAGAAGCAGGGCGGTCAGTAGACAGATAGTCTTTGGCATTTTGGTCTCTCCAGGTTCGAGTATTAACGTTCACACCGGAACGCTTAATCTAGCATACAACGCACCCACTCGCAAGATGTGGCTATTCCGCGACGATGGAGAATGTGCCCGAGGTGACGTCGCCGTGGTGGTCGGTGACGGTGAGGCCGAGTGTGTAGCGGCCGGGTGTCGCGTACGTGTGCTCGGCCTGGGCGCCCTTGGCGCGTTTGCCGTCGCCGAAGTCCCACTCCACCTTCTTGGCTGCGGGTGCGGGATTCATGGGGACGGCGTAGCCGGCCACGAATGGCTCGTCGATGGTGACGGGCAGTCGCCCGGGCGGGGTCCAGACGATATTGGCGATGTCGAAGGTCTCGGCTTTTCCGACTGTGACGGGGAGATCGCGCTCGACTTCAAGGATACGCACTGGTCCCTGCCCGATCAGGGCTTCGCCGACGGCCTTCATGGTGGCGGCGCAGTCGGTCGAGTCGTCGCAGTAGGCGACGACGATGGCATCCGCTTCGCGCAGATGGGCCAGGTTGTGCGGGTATCCCAGCAGGACGATGACGACGCGTACGCCTTTGGCGTGCAGTTCGCGGATCAGCGTGACTTGTCCTTCGACGCTACGCATATCGGTGAGCACGCAGACGGCCGTCTTCATACCTTCGACGTGCGAGGTAAGGCGGTAGATCTCGAAGTCCTCGATGCGTCCGAGGTGGCTGGCGGTCATGATGGGCTGCTGGGCGACCGGTTTGAGGTGCTTGCGCAGGACATCGTACAGCTCTTCCACGCCGGCGACACCCGTTACGCCCAGCGGCACAGAGGCGGTGGTGTTGGTGAGGGGGAGGACGCCGCCCCGGTTGCTGACGACGGTGACGGACCGCCGTTCGATGAGATAGGCATCGTCGAAATTCTTGCGTTTTTTTTCGAGTGCGGCCGCTTTGCGGGTGTCGGGCATAGGATGCTCGAGCAGGTTGTGGCTGCGTTTCAACTCCAGCACGCGCGTGAGGGCCTTGTCGATGTCGGCTTCCTTCACGCGTCCTTTATTCACCGCCAGGACGATCAACTCCACCGCCTTCATCACATGCGGACCGGGGGCGTTCCAGAAGATCATGTCGGTCCCGGCCTCGAAGGCCAGCAGCGCGGCGTCGGTTGGCGTGTGCAGGCGTGTGATCTCCGGCGAGTCCATTGGTCCGGCCACCACGACGCCGTCAAAGCCCATTTCGCCGCGCAGGAGGCCGCGCATCACGCTGGTCGACAGGCTCGCGGGGGCGCTGGCCTTGGCGAGCGTGGGGACGAGTGTGTTGCTGACGAGCATCAGGGGCGCGCCGCTTTCGATGGCCTTGCGGAAGGGCAGCCCGTCGCGCTCGATATAATGAGGCCGCGGTGTCAGTAGTGCGCCCGGCCGTTTCGGACCCCGGTTGCCCCCGCCGCCCGGAAAGCCCGTCGGCATCACCAACAGGCCGTTCTCTATCAGCACTTCCGTGATCGTGGCTCCCGCCTTGGCGGCGAATGCGGGGTCGCTGCCGAACGTGTAGACGGTTCCCCGCACGCCCTCCACGTCGGGGGCCAGTTCGAGGCGTGGC
>JAACEL010000009.1 GCA_011682535.1 Nitrospiraceae bacterium
CAGATCGCCCAAACCTAAACCAAATACGAGCGCCGAGTTGTCCAATTTATTCTGACCAGGCTCCTAAGGCACTCAAGAGTCGACCAAAATCCGTGCAATCTGTGGACCCCACATCTCCCTGGCGAAAGCGTCGCCTGTACATCTTGGTGCGGAACGGCATCCTGAGTTATGATAGGCGCCGCTCAACGCTTCGCGGAAGGAGAACTCGATGGCCATCGATCGTCGGAAGCTGCGCTGGAACGGGTGGGGTTGGATCGACGCGCCGGACGTGCTGGGCGACAAGGCGGACGGGGTGTGGCGGTGGATGGGGGAAGTCGTCGGCATTGCGCCGCTGCCCGATACCCCCGCGATGGGGCTCGAGAATATCACCCTCCCCCCGCAGCGGCTCAATGACGCCGTCCTGGAATCCCTGACCGCGCTGACCGCGCCGGAACGCGTGAAGACAGACGATTTTGAACGCGCCCTGCATGCGCGGGGTCGCAGCTACCACGACCTGCTCCACCTCCGCGCCGGGCGCCTCGAAACCGCGCCCGATGCGGTCGTCTACCCCACAACCACGGAAGAAACCGCCGCGCTGGTGGCGTTCGCGGCCGACGCCAACGTCGCTCTGATCCCTTTCGGCGGCGGGTCGAGCGTGGTGGGCGGCGTAACGGCGCAGGCGGCGCAGGGCCAAGCCGGGGCGGTGTCGGTCGATATGACGCTGATGGACCGGCTACTCGATATCGACGAGGAGGCGCTGGTGGCGCGGGCGGAGGCGGGCGTCTACGGACCGCAGCTCGAGGAAGCGTTGCAGGCGCGCGGCTACACGTTGGGCCATTACCCGCAGTCCTTCGAGTTCTCCACGCTGGGCGGCTGGATCGCGCCGAGAAGCGCCGGGCATCAATCGAACAAGTACGGCAAGGCCGAGCACTGGCTGGTCTCGGCGAAGGTGGCGACGCCGCAGGGCGTATGGACCACCGAGGACTACCCCGGGTCGGCGGCCGGCCCGCTCCTGCGCGAGATGCTGGCCGGGTCGGAGGGCATGCTGGGCATCATCACGGAGGCCGAGTTCAAGATCCACCCCGTGCCAGAGGCGAAGGACTATCGGGGCTACGTGTTCACCGAGTTTCCCGCGGGCGTCGCCGCCGCACGCGAGATGATGCAGCAAGGCGTGCAGACCGCCATGATCCGCTTGTCGGACAAGCCCGAGACTTTTTTCCTCAACGCGATCGATACCGGCGACGCGCAGGGCACGGGCCCCGCGCAGTTCTGCCTGATGCTGATCGGCATCGAAGGCGATCGGGCCACCGTCGACACAGCGCTCGAACGCAGCCAAGCCATTGTCAAAGCCAACGGCGGGATCCACATGGGCGAGTCCCTCGGCCGGAGCTGGTACAAAGGACGTTTCGAGACGCCCTACTTGCGTGACCCGATGCTCGATCACGGCCTCGGCATCGACACGCTGGAAACCGCCACGCGCTGGTCGAACATGCTCCGCCTCCACGAAGCCGGCGTGAAGGCCATCGCCGAAGCTATCGACGCGCATTCTCCCGGCGAACGCGGCATTGTCATGGCGCACGTCAGCCACGCTTACGCCGACGGCGCCAGCCTCTACTTCCTCATCGCCTTCCCGCGCGACCTCGACAACGACGTCGAACAATGGTGGGCCATCAAACGCGCCGCGTCCGACGCCATCGCCGCCAACGGCGGCACCATCTCCCACCACCACGGCGTCGGCACCGACCACCTGCCCTGGATCGCCGGGGAAAAGGGTCCCATCGGCATGGGCCTGCTCCGTGCCATGAAAGCCCAAATCGACCCCACTGGCGTCCTCAATCCGGGGAAACTGATCGAGTGATCCGGTGACGCGGTTCTGGGAACCGATCACACGCGCCCTGTTGGCGCCATACTATGGAAAACGAACGTTGATGTCGAACAAGTACGTGTTCGCGCGAGACCGCGTAGCCTCGCACGCGTTGAGCCGCGTCATCGCCGTGGGCATTCTCGCATCGACTTTGGCGCAGGCTGAGCAGGCGGTCCCCGATACTTCACAACGCCCCGGTCTCGCGCTACGCGAGGAGTGGAAACAGGGCGACGCGCCGGGCGAAGTGCGGCAGGAGGAACCCACCAGCTACCGCCGGTTCGTGATGCTGGTCATGGCGAACGCCTACCCGGGTCTCGATAGCGAAGAGTTGATCGACCGTTTCTTCAACACGGCCATGCGCCTGATCGCGCCCGGCTTCGATGACGTGACCACCTTCAGCGACATGCGTAACCGTTGTCAGTTGTGGGTACCCAACATCGGTGGCGGCTACGTGCTCTCGAAACGGTTCGCCGTGTTCCTCACCATTGGCTATGGCGCCGGCCCCGTCCGCACAAAGGCCAATGATCCCTCTATCTTCCTCCTGCCGCTGCACACGGACTTCGAGATGCAACGTAGCGCGTTCACCGTCACGCCCGGCCTCGATTTCTTTCCTTTCGGCATGGTGGAGCAACAAGCGTATCACGGCCTGATGGACAGGCTGCGCGGCAGCAAACCGATGTTGGGCGTGCGGTTGCCGTGGACGTATGCGGGGTACAAGGTCCACGCGAAGGTGGGGCTGAAACCCCTAAGCAAACTGGTCGACGCCAAACTTGACGACGCGTGGAGCATCTGGAGCGCCAACCTCAACGTCGGGCTCGACGTGCCCCTGACGCGCCGCAACCAACTCAACGTCAACATCGGCCACAGCTTCTTCTTCGCCCGCGACTACGACTTCGGCGGAACGGTCTTCTCGCTGACGTGGAAGTACTTCTTCTAGCCTGGAGATCTCACCGGGTTTCGTCGCGAGAGTAAAGTAGACGCCGTCAGCTTGTTGATACTATCTGTTGACTTTCTTGCCATAAAATAGGATTATTGCCTTTGGCGGTTGTGGCGGTGGGTGGGAGGAGATCGGTACACAGCATCAGGAGGAAGTGTGATGGCTAAGAAAAAAGTCAACGTGGCGCTGATCGGCGCACAGTTCATGGGAAAGACTCACAGCAACGCTTGGCGCAAAGTGGGCATGTTCTTCGACCTTCCGGTTGAACCCGTGATGAAAGTACTGTGCGGGAAATTCCCGGAAGAACTGAAGGTGGCCGGCAAGTACGGGTGGGAAGAGGCCTCGCTCAACTGGAAAGAGGTCGTCAATCGTCCCGACATCGACATCGTCGACATCTGCACGCCGAACTTTCTGCATCCGACCATGGC
Source organism: Nitrospiraceae bacterium (assembly GCA_011682535.1). Taxonomy (GTDB): domain Bacteria; phylum Hydrogenedentota; class Hydrogenedentia; order Hydrogenedentales; family SLHB01; genus JAACEL01. Next base: position 3,209 of record JAACEL010000009.1, read on the forward strand.
GCTCGAGGTCGCCAAGGCGGGCAAGGCGATCATATGCGAGAAGCCGTTGGCCAACACGCTCAAGGAAGCCAACGGCATGCTGGCGGCCGTCAAGAAGGCGGGCGTAAAACACATGTGCGGTTTCTCGTACCGGTTCGCACCGGCCGTCGCCACCATCAAGAAGATGATCGCCGGTGGCGAGTTGGGCGAGATCTTCCATTTCCGTGCGGCCTACCAGCAGGACTGGATCGTCGATCCCGAATTCCCGATGGTGTGGCGTCTAAAGAAAAAGCACACCGGTTCGGGCGCGTTGGGCGATATCGGCGCGCACATCGTCGACCTGTGCCAGTACCTGGTGGGCGACGTGGCCGAGGTTTGCGGCACGATGCAGACCTTCATCAAGAAACGCCCTATAGCCGACTCCGACACCGGCATCACCGTCAAGAAGGGCCAGAAGCGCAGCCGGAAGATGGGCACGGTCGATGTCGACGACGCGGCGATCTTCCTTGGCCGCATTCGCGGCAGCAACACGCTGGCGACCTTCGAAGCCACGCGCTTCGCGCCCGGGCGCCGCAACTATAACTCCATCGAAGTGTACGGCAGCAAGGGCTCGGTGACCTGGAACCAGGAAGACATGAATGTGTTCCACTACTTCAACCGCAGCGATCCGGAAACCGCCCAAGGCTTCCGGCGCATACACGCCACCGACGCGGGGCATCCCTACACCGAGGCGTGGTGGCCGACCGGTCATATCATTGGCTACGAGCATCTGTTCGTCCATGAGATCTATGACTTCTTGAGCAACCTGAGGAAAAAGGCGGCGCCGTATTCGACGTTCGAAGACGCCGTGAAATGCCAGAAGGTGCTCGATGCCGTGGAGCGTTCGAGCGCGACGAAGAAATGGGTTCCCGTCAAATAGCGAGGCACGCGCCGTCTTAGGCGGAAGGAGGAGATACGATGAAACTGGGTTGTCTGACCGCGATGTTCAGCGATAAGTCCCTGAGCAAGACCCTGGAAATCCTGCGGCCGTTCGGATTGCAAGCGATCGAGATCGGCGTGGGCAACTACCCCGGCTCGGCCCACATGGACGTGCAGAGCCTGTTGAAGTCCAAGGCCAAGTGCAGAGAACTCACCACCATGCTCAAGGGTGAAGGATTGGTGATCAGCGCCCTGAGTTGCCACGGCAACGTGCTGCACCCCGACAAGGCCTTTGCCAAGAGCAACATCGCCGTGCAGAACGACGCCATCCGGCTTGCCGAACGCCTCGGCGTCGGCATAGTCAACGACTTCGCGGGGTGCCCCGGCGCCGACGAGAAGAGCACGAAACCCAACTGGGTGACCTGCGCGTGGCCCGAGGACTACCTCGATATTCTCGAGTGGCAGTGGGAAAAGAAGGTAATCCCCTACTGGACGAAACAGGCGAAGTTCGCGCGCAACCATGGCGTGAAAATCGGGTTCGAGATGCACCCGGGCTTCGTCGTGTACAACTGCGACACGCTGCTCAAGCTGCGCAAGGCGTGCGGCACCAGTCTCGGCGCCAACTTCGACCCGAGCCATCTGTTCTGGCAGGGCATGGACCCGATCGCCTGCGTCCGCCAGTTGGGCAAAGCCATCTTCCACGTCCATGCCAAAGACTCGAAGGTCGATCCGTTCAACGCGGCCGTCAACGGCACGCTCGACGCCAAACATTATGGCGACGAACTCAAGCGTTCGTGGATCTTCCGCACGGTGGGCTACGGCCACGGCCTCGACTGGTGGTGCGACTTCATCTCGACGCTACGTCTGGTCGGCTACGACGGCGCCGTCAGCATCGAACACGAAGATAGCCTGATGTCGAGCAAGGAAGGCCTCAGCAAGGCCGTCGCGCTCCTCAAGCAAGCGCTCATCTTCGAAAAACCGACCGCCATGACCTGGGCCTAGGTCAGGAGCGGTTACTTGGTGCGTGAATCAACGGGAACCCGTCCTCCAGGCGCGGGTTCCCGTTTCTCTTCGGAACGGAGCGAATAAGGAACATAGTGAGTGGCGTGAACGTTGAAAGACCTAACGTGATAGTCGTGTTGACCGACGACCAGGGCATTTGGGCCATGGGGTGCTCGGGGAACGACGAGATCCGCACGCCCAATCTCGATCGCCTGGCGCGGACTGGACTTCGATTCGAGAACTTCTTCTGCACCTCACCCGTGTGTTCTCCCGCGCGCGCGTCCCTGTTGACGGGGCGCATCCCGTCGCAACACGGCGTGCACGACTGGCTGCGCGAAGGCAACTCGAAAGAAGACGCGATCGACTACCTGGCCGGGCAATTGTCGTACACCGACCTGCTCGCCGGCCACGGCTATGTGTGCGGATTCAGCGGAAAGTGGCACTTGGGCGACAGCGCCCCGCCGCGCAAAGGCTTCTCGCATTGGTACGTGCACGAGTGCGGCGGCGGTCCCTATTACAACGCGCCGATGTACCGGGACGGCAAGCTCGTTCACGAGCCGGATTACATCACCGATGTGATTACCGATGAGGCGCTTGGGTTCATGGACGCCCTCGCCGCGGACGACGCACCCTTCTACCTCGGCGTCCACTACACCGCCCCACACAGTCCCTGGATCGACAACCACCCGAAGGACATCGTCGACTCTTACAACGACTGCCCATTCGAGTCTTGCCCCGTCGAGCCCGAACACCCCTGGGTACTGCGCAACACCGTGCCCGAGCGCGTGCGTGAGTTGCGCCGCGAGCATCTCAAGGGTTACTTCGCCGCCGTCACGGCCATGGACACCAACGTCGGACGCCTGCTCGACCGCACCGAGGCCCTTGGTATACGCGAAAACACCCTTGTCTTTTTCACCAGCGACAACGGCTTCAACTGCGGTCATCACGGCATCTGGGGCAAAGGTAACGGCACGTTCCCCCTCAACATGTACGACACCAGCGTGAAGATCCCCGCGATCATCTCGCACCCCGGCTCCATCCCTGAAGGCGCCGTCACGGATGCGCTGGTCAGTCAGTACGATTTCATGCCCACATTGATGGACTACCTCGGAATCGAGAATCCCGAAGCGGCCGGGCTGCCCGGGCGGAGCTTCCGGCCGCTGCTCGCCGGCGAAGCGATGGACGGGCGCGAGAACGTCGTCGTTTACGACGAATACGGCCCGGTTCGCATGATCCGCAGCCGCGAATGGAAGTACGTCCACCGCTATCCCTATGGCCCCCACGAACTATACGACTTGGTCAACGACCCCGGGGAGCGGGTGAATCGGATCGGCGACGAAACGGCACGGGATGTGCGCGAATCGATGAAGGCGCAGTTGGACGACTGGTTCTCCCAATACGTCAACCCCGATCTCGACGGCACGCACGAGGCCGTGTATGGCAAGGGCCAACTACGGTTGGCAGGCCCCGCCGGGCGAGGCGGGAAGGCTTTCGCCGATGACGTGGGCTGAGGGGGGCCGCCGCCACAGCCCTGCGCAAGCCGTTCCCCGATTTTCTCGCCGATGACCCCTGCGCACCCGGCGCTCGGTCGGGCTATCTTGGCGCGTTCCTCAGTCCTGCGAACGTCTGCCGAAGCGCCTCGTTCATCGCAGCGCGCGTGGCTTGGCCCAACGCACTCGCGGCAAATTCCGTGTTCGTGCCGCCGATGCCGAACAGGCTCACGCCACTCGACGACGACATTGTGGTGAACGTGCCCTTGCACACATACGACCCGAGGACGCGCCCCGTGCGGCCGTCCAGTAACCGCAGGTCCATGCCCACCATGCCCGAGCGCTTCATCTCGCCTCTCTCCATCGTGGGATTGGCTGCCGCGATGCCCGCACCGGTGTAGGTCGTCGCCCGGTCGCCCGAGATCGCCCCCGCAATACCAACCAGCAATCCCGCGCGGCCCAGCGAGCCGCCGCGTTTCTTGGCCGACAGGTCCGCGGTCTCGTTGAACTCCGTCACCGTGCCCTTGAGGATGAACAGGCCCACCTCGCCGTCCTGCATCTTGGCGGTGTAGGTGCCGTCGCCCTTGTTCGTCACGCCGGCCCAATCGACCACGGAAATATTCCCCGCCTTCGTCAGCGACGTGATCAGTTGCGCGGACAGACCCTTGCCGATGTCGGCGTTCTGGATCGGCGCCCCCCCGCCGGAGATCTGGCCCGAAGCGCTATAGTCCAGCGTGTCCACCGCCACGACGAATCTCGGCAGATTCGGATCGTAGGGAATGGTCAGCACGGGAACTTCCGCCGCCGTCGGCGCGCCCTCCTGGGCTTGCGCCTGAGTACGATCCACGGTGGCCGTGGCACAGCCCGCGCCAACCACCGCACACACAATCATCAACAGGGCCACCGGGGCCGCCAGAGCAATTCGTCTCATTGCGGGATCTCCTTGCGTTGAATGTAAGAAAGGTGGGCTCAAGAGCCCACCTCGTTACATCAAATGTCGTGGCGCCACAGACAAGGACTAAGCCGTTGCCTGCTTCTTCGTGGTGCCCGTGTACAGATTCACCATCTGTGTGATGATGTTCAGGATGTACGTGATGATGTCCAACACGCCTTCGATGTCCTGTGCATGCACGGGCTTGGCTCGGCTAATCGTTCGGATGTGCATTGTGTCTCCCTTCTCCTCAGGAATGTCCACCCCTGTTGGGTACCACGCTACGCTTTTACGTTCGTATCGCTATCAAGTATACTGAAGGAGATACTGAAACGCAATCCCTTCCGTGAGCGCTCGGCTTCCAGTAATTGTACCGGCGCATGCCGAGGGTATTACGCGGCGGACGGCCCGCCGCACCGGCGAAGCGCTGTCATCCCCAGTGCACGCCTAACGTTAGCTATCCAAAAGGACGCACCAACCCGATGGCACGCCTTCAGCATAGAGCGGCAACGCACCGGCACGCCGCCCGACGCCTTGCCGCGGTCCTGTTCGGCGCCATCGCCCTGGCCGGTTGCTCCAACGTTCCTGAAACCGCCCCCCCGGCCTACTACCGCTTCGACGACCGCCTGCCCGGCGCCGTCCGCACGGACGCCCCCGTGTCGCCAGGAAGCCGCGGCGCCCTGGCCTTCACCTTCGACGACGGCCAACCGCTCGATTGGCGTGCCGGCAAGCCATCCTCCACCTGCGCCATCGAAGACGGCGCCCTCGTGTTGACTGCCAGCGAGGCCGACGGCGTCACCAGCCCCGGCGGACTGGGCATCGACGGCGCCTCGGTCGACTCCGTCGTCCTACGCATGCAGGTAAGCGTAGCCGGGCGATACGCACTCCGGTGGCGCATACGCGGAGGCGACTGGACCGAGATCCACCGCGTGCTCGAGATCCACGTGACCCGCCCGGGCGAAATGGTGGCCTACAACCTCGAAGTGGCCGGCGTTCGCGCCTGGCGCCACCGTACCATCGACCAGATACGCCTCGCCACCGACGTGCCCGCCCGCATCGCCATCGACGAAATGCGCTTCCTCACCCGCAAGGACGTCTTCGCCCACGAGCCCATCGGTATCCGCGAGTACAGCGTCGGAAACCGGGTCCGGCCTTGTCTCTTCGCCCATTGCCCCGCCACCATCACCTACGCCCTCACCGTCCCTCAAGCCCCCCGGCTCACCATGGGCCTCGCACGTGTCGACACCCAAGCCCCCGTCACCTTCTCGATCGAAATCCAGAGCGAGGGTGAAACTGCCACGGTCTTTACCCAGACCGTCGACTCCGACGAAGACTGGCACGATGTCGAGGCCGATCTTGCCGCATTCGCTGGACGCGACGTCGAACTCACCCTCAAAGCCGAATGCGGCACGCCCGGCCAAGTGGCCCTGTGGAGCAACCCCGTCCTGTACGAGTCCCGTCCGCCCGTTTCCCGCCGCTTCATGGATAACACGCCCCCCGATCGCGTCAACGTCGTCGTTTACGTGATCGACTGCCTGCGCGCCGACCACATGGACGCCTACGGCTACCACCGCAAGACCGCCCCGAACATCCGCGCCTTCGGCCGCGAGGGCATCCGGTTCGCACGCTGTTTCTCCCAAGACACCTGGACCAAACCCTCGATGAGTTCCCTCGCCACCGGTGTCGACCAGTTCGTGCACGGCGTCGAACGCTATGGAGACATGATCCCCGACTCGCTCGTCATGCTGCCCGAACTGTTCCGCGCCGCCGGCTACGCCACCGGCGCCATCAGCGAAAACCCACACACCCCCCCGGATGCCCGCCACCGCCGCGCCTACAGCTTCCTCGAAACCCCTCACCTACGCGGCGAATTGGGCGACAAACCGCTCCTGTGGAAGCAGTTGCCCCCCATCACCCACGGATACGCCAAGGATTTCCTCGAACGCCATCGAGACCGCAACTTCTTCCTCTATATACACACAATGGAACCCCACGACATCCCCGTCGACGAACCCGGCGAGTTCCTCGTATACGATCCACCCGACGCCTACCGCCACCGCTGGTCGTCCACCAACGATCCCGCCCCCATCGACCTCTACGACGAAACGATCGCGTTCGCCGACGACAACTTCCAGCGCCTGCTCGACACGATCGACGAGTTGGGCCTGCGCGACAACACCCTCGTCGTCGTCATGGCCGACCACGGCGAGTCCTTCGGCGATCACGAAGACAAGCAAGGCCACGCAGGCAAACCCTACAACGAACTCATTCACATCCCTCTCTTCATGCGTCTCCCGGGCGTACTGCCCACACGCCGCGTGGTCGAGGAGAATGTCGCCCTCATCGACGTGCCACCCACCATCCTCGACATCGCCGGCCTGCCCCCCTGCGAGCAATTTCAGGGCATGAAACTCACCCCGCTCGTCGCACGCAACAACGCCGAGGCCTTCCGCAACCGCCTCATCCCTTCCACCTGGGCCGGTGTCACCTCCGGAATCCGGGAGAACGACAAGCTCTTCGACGATCCCCACCGCGGCGTCAAAATGCTGTTCGATTTGGCCAACGACTTCGGCGAAACCCGCGACCGCGCACAGGAGGCCCCCGCCGTACTCGCCCAACTCGACCGCGAACTGGCGGCTCATATCGAGCAGGGAACCGCCGCCAGAGATCGATTCAGAGCCCAAGCGCCCGGGACTGTGCTCACCGTGGATCCGGTGGCGCAAGAGCAACTCAGCGCGCTGGGTTATCTTGGCGACGACGACGAGGACGAGCGGCAGGAGAAGGACGATGGGATTGACTCGAATCTCGCGGAGCAACTTGGCGCACTAGGGTATGTCGGTGTGGACGACGGCAACGTGGACCGGGATGCCGCTGCCGACCTCGCCGGCGCTGGTCCCATCGCCGATGCCCAAGGCAACAGGACCGACCACGTCATTCTGCTCGTAATCGACGCCCTGCGCGCCGACCACCTCGGCTGCTACGGCTACCACCGCGACACCTCCCCCTTCATCGATTCCCTCGCCGAACAGGGCCTCGTGTTTGAACAGGCCATGGCCGTATCCTCGTTCACCTGCGAATCCGTCGCCGCCATGTTCACCGGCCTGCTCCCGTCATACAGCGGCGCCGGCGCCGGCTGGGCCGCCACACCCAACCCCGACACCCGCAACCTGGCCGAACTGTTCCGCCGCGCAGGCTACGCCACCGGACTCTTCGTCAACACCCCCGCCCTTTTCGACCCCCGATTCGACACCGGCTTCCTCGAAAACGACCACATCGAACGAAGGTGGGGGATCAGCGGCCAGGGGATGACGCTCTCACGCCGGGCACTCGAGTTCTTCAAAAAGCACCGCGCCCACAAGACCTTCACCTATCTCCACTACCTCGACCCGCATGGCCCCTACGAACCGCCCGAACAACGCTACCGCCAATTCGCCCCCGACGTCTTCCCCGAGCCCCTGCGCCTCTACGACCAGGTCCGCCCCTACATAGACGAACTGGTTCAGAGCGGGTTTGGCCCCGGCGACCCCCGGTTCGAAGATCTCGTCGTGCGCTACGACGCTGAAATCGCCGAAACCGACGCCGCCATCGCCGCTCTCTGCGAAGGACTGCGCGGCCTGGGCATCCTCGACAACGTCCTGCTCGTCATCACCGCCGACCACGGCGAAGAATTTCTCGACCACGGCTACGTCGAACATGGCTGGCGCCTGTACAGCGAATCGATCCGCGTTCCCCTCATCTTCTGGGCCCCCGGCTGGTTCACCCCCGGGCGCGAATCGGCGCCCGTGTCGCACATCAGCATGCTGCCCACGTTGCTGGGCCTGGCGCGCATCCCCACCGGCCGCGACGACCTCCAGGGCGAGGCCCTCTTCCGGCCCGGCATCCGCCCGGCCGCGTTTGTGCCTCCCACCAAACCTCTCATCTCCGAACTGCTGTGCGAAACCCGTCCCATCACCCGAAGCGTGATCCAAGACGGCCGAAAGTACCTGGCATCCCCGCGTTGGATGACCCCGTCTCAATGCGCCCAGGCCGCACGTGTCCAGGAAAAGCAGTTAGAGCAATTCAAGCAAGGCACGCTCCCCCTCATCGACAGTTGGGCGCCGCCCGAACACGAAGAATTCTACGACATCGAGAAAGACCCCGAAGAACAGCGTCCCCTCACGGACCTCGACCAACCCATACGAGCCCAACTCAGGGCCGTACTCACCGGCCTCAAGGCCTCCAGCGCCAGCGGCACAAGCGGCGGCGGTCCCCAACCGCCCCGCCAAAAGCACGAATAGGCCGCGCGTCTGCAGACGCCAAGAAATCAATAAAGGCGCACATTCCGCGATTTTCAATCCCCGCCGAACATTGACATCACAACACCATAAGATCCCTATCAGCATTGGAGTTAGATAAGGTCTGAGTAAGAACTTTGTTAGGTAGACGGGCCGACTCCGTCATTGAAGAAGCCCTGGACAAGGCATATAATGTCTGGGTTTCGTTGTCTGTCAGCTATAGCAGGTACACATGCATGTTAGAATCACTTCTTAAACCGAAAGCAGTCGCCGTCATCGGCGCATCCCGTTCGCCCGGCAAGGTGGGCCACGAGATCCTGGCCAACCTCATCAACGCCGGATTCAAAGGCGACATCGTGCCCGTTAACCCCTCGGGTGGCGAGATCCTCGGCCTCGAATGCTGCGCCGATCTCAAGGAATATGACGGCGCCATTGACCTCAGTGTTATCGCCGTTCCCAACAAGTTCGTCAAAGCGGCCATCGAGAGTTCCATCGGCAAGGGAGCCGGATCCGTTATCGTCATCACCGCCGGCTACAAGGAAACCGGCGAGGAAGGCGCCGCCCTCGAAGTCGAGATCGCCGGTCTGTGCCGTTCGTCCGGCGTTCGCATGGTCGGCCCCAACTGCCTGGGCGTCATCAACACCGAACACGACCTCAACGCCTCCTTCGCCACGCAGATGCCCGGCAAGGGTGGAATCTCCGTCGTCTCCCAGTCCGGCGCCCTATGCACCGCCATTCTCGACTGGGCCGCCGGACGCGGCGTCGGCCTGGCCAAACTCGTCAGCATCGGCAACAAGGCCGACCTCAACGAAACCGACTTCATCCAGGTGCTCGCCGGCGACTCCCAAACCAAGGTCATCGCGTGCTACCTCGAGAGCATCACGGCCGGCGACGAGTTCCTCATCGCCGCCGAAGAAGCCGCTAACACCAAGCCTGTCGTCGTCCTCAAGGTAGGCACCTCATCCGCGGGCGTCAAAGCGGCCTCTTCGCACACGGGAAGCCTCGCCGGGGCCGACATCGCCTACGGCGCCGCCTTCAAGCGCTCGGGCGTGATTCGCGCCGAGAACTTCGAGTCGCTGTTCGACTCCGCGACCGCGTTCGCCATGCAACCCCTCCCCAAGGGCAACCGTGTGGCCATCATCACCAACGCCGGCGGCCCCGGCATCATGGCCGCCGACGCCACCGAGCATTCGGGACTGATTGTGCAGCCCCTGCAACCCCATATCGCCGAGGCCCTCAAGGCCAAGCTGCCCGCCGCGGCCAGTGTCGGCAACCCCATCGACGTCCTTGGAGACGCCGGTCCCGAAGCCTACGCCGAAGCCGTCAAGGCGGCCCAGGCCGACGACACCATCGACGCCGTCATCGTCATTCTCACCCCACAGGCCATGACCGACGCCGTCGGCACCGCACGCGCCGTCGCCGAGTGCATCAAGGGCGACAAGCCCGTCTTCGCCTCCTTCATGGGCGGCCACGACGTCATGGAAGCACGCAACGAGTTGATGGCGCTCAACATCCCCGACTACCCCTCGCCCGACCGTGCCGTCGCCGCCCTCAAGTCCATGTGCGACTACGAGGCTTGGCGCAACCGCGCCCCGCGCATCGTCAAGCGATTCCCCGTCAACCGGCGCCGCGTAGAGCGCGTGCTGTCGCGTCTGGCCCGCGATGGCCGCCCCGAAGTCGGCGAGGTCGAGGCCAAGGAAATCCTGCGCGCCTACGACTTCAACGTCCCCGAAGGCCGCCTGGCCACCAGCCTCGACGAAGCCGTTGCCACCGCCGAACAGATCGGCTACTCCGTGGCCATGAAGATCTCGTCGCCCGACATCCTGCACAAGTCCGACTTCGGCGGCGTCAAGCTCGACCTCTCCAACGCCGACCAGGTCCGCGACGCCTACGACCTCATGATGCTGCGCATCCAGCGTATTGCGCCCGAGGCCCAGCTCAACGGCGTCTACATCGAGCAAATGGGCAAGCGTGGACGCGAGATCATCATCGGAATGACGCGCGATCCACAGTTCGGCCCCATGTTGATGTTCGGCTTGGGCGGTATCTTCGTCGAGGTAATGAAAGACGTCACCTTCTACCTCGCCCCCATCACCGCCGACGAAGCCATGCAGATGCTCAAGGCCACCAAGTCCTATGCACTCCTCCTGGGCGCCCGCGGCGAAGCCGCCGTCGACCTCGGCGAGATTGCCGACGGACTCCAGCGGATCAGCCAACTGGTGACCGACTTCCCACAGATTGCCGAATTGGACATCAACCCCTTCCTCGTCGGGCCGGTGGGCTCCAAAGCCGTGGTTGCCGACGCCAGAATGATGCTTTCAGGATTGGACCCGTAACATGAGTGAAAAGAAGATCAGCTACGACCCGCAGTGGCAGGAGCAATACGCTTCCCAGATCGCCACGTCCCAGGAGGCCGTCAAGGAGATACGGCCCGGACAACGCGTCTTCATCGGCACGGGCTGTGCCCAGCCCGAGGAACTCGTCACCGCCCTGACCGAACATTCCTCCCAATTGGCCGATGTACAGATCGTTCATCTGTTGACCTTGGGCGCCGCCCCCTACGCCGACAAGGATCTCGCCAAGCATTTCTCCGTCAACAGCTTCTTCATCGCGGCGAACGTGCGCGACGCCATCCAGGAAGGGGTCGGCGACTACACCCCGATCTTTTTGTCGGATATCCCGCGCCTGTTCTCCTCCGGACAGTTGCCCCTCGACGCCGCCCTCATCCAGGTAACCCCGCCCGATGAACACGGGCGGTGCAGCCTGGGCATCTCGATCGACATCGTCAAGAGCGCCGCGGCCAACGCCAAGCTCGTCATCGCCGAGGTCAACCCACGCATGCCCCGCACGCTGGGCAACAGCTTCATCCACGCCCACGACATCGACTTCCTCGTACCCGTCGACCACCCCCTCATCGAGGTGGAGTGGGCCGAGAGCACCGAGGAAACCGCCCGCATCGGCGAGTATGTCGCCGCCCTCGTCGAAGACGGGTCGACCATCGAACTGGGGATCGGCGGCGTACCACACGGCGTGCTGCAGGGACTCAAAGGCAAGAAACACCTCGGCATTCACACCGAGATGTTCACCGACGCGATGGTAGACCTCATAGAGGAAGGCGTCATCGACGGATCCCTCAAGTCGCTCGACCGCGGCAAGACCGTCGCCAGTTTCGTCATGGGCACCCAGAAACTCTACGACTACATCGACAACAACCCCGCCTTTGCCTTCCACCCCACCGAGTACGTCAACGACCCGTTCGTCATCGGGCGCCAAAACCGCATGGTGGCCATCAACGTCGCGCTCGAAGTCGATCTCACCGGCCAGATCTGCGCCGATTCACTCGGCACCAAGTTCTACTCCGGCATCGGCGGGCAGGTGGACTTCAACCGTGGCGCCGCGCGCTCCGAGGGCGGCAAGGCCATCATCGCCATGCCCTCCACCGCGCGCAACGGCACCATCTCACGCATCGTACCTTTCCTCACCCCCGGCGCGGGCGTGGTCACCACGCGAGGAGACATCCACTACGTCGTCACCGAATACGGCGTCGCCTACCTGCACGGCAAGAGCGTTCAGGAACGCGCCCTGGCCCTAATCAGCATCGCGCACCTCGATTACCGTGACGAACTGCTGAAAGAGGCCATCAAGGCCAAGTATGTACGCGCGGAACTGTCGGCCGTCAACGACATCATCGTCGGCCCTCAGGAACTCAGAACCTCGTTTCTGCTCAAGGAAGGCGCACTCGTCAGCTTCCGCGCCATCCACCCCACCGACGCCCCCCGTATCCGAAACCTCTTCTACGGCGTGTCGGCCGAAACGCTCTACACCCGCTTCATGAGCCGCATGAAATGGATCTCCTCCGAACAGGTGCGCGACTTCGTCTACATCGACCACCGCAACGAGGTCGCCATTGTCGGCACTATCGAAGAGGCGGACGGCGAACACATCATCGCCGTCGGACGCTATTACCTCGATCCAAAGACCAACCGCGCCGAGGTCGCCTTCATCGTCGACGACCACTGGCAGGGACGCGGCATCGGCGGCTTCCTGCTCAAGCACCTCATCACCATCGCCAAGCGCAACGGCATCGCCGGTTTCACGGCGGAAGTTCTGCGCGAGAACAGGGCCATGCAGACGGTGTTCAACCACAGTGGTTGTCACGTCGAGAGCCAGTTGAAAGAAGGCGTCTACTTCTTCGACCTCAATTTCTAGCGCCGTTTAGGAATGAGACGCGGTGCATGTTTCTTCGCGAGGACAACGAGTAGCCGCGCCGAGCGGCGCCTACCGCTCGACGTTCATGGGATTGTGATGGTGGGCCAACGCCCGGGTCATGTAGTCGTCTAGCAGCTCCAGGTCGAACTCTTCGAGTAACTCTTTCACCGTGAATTCATCCGACTCGCTGCTGACCAGCACCGACCCGAGGTATCCGGGGTCCACGATCTTCACCTTCGGGCCGTATTTTTTCTTCATCGCGCTCAGCCGGCCCCAGTTGTAGTCGAGATGGCACACGCAGCAATCGAGGTTGACCGTGGCCGAGGCGAAGTCGAAGTAGTTGGTCGACGATGCCAGCGGTTCACCGATCGGCGACAGGATCCCGCTGCGATTGCCCGCGATGGCGCTCACGAAATGGCTGCGGCACGAATACGCCCAGTAGCGCTGCATCAGGCCGCCGTGGTACACCGAGCCGAACACGAGCAAGTCGGGTTTTTGTGCCGCGTACTTCAACCGCAATTCGTCGAAATTGAGATCGAAGCAGATTAGACACGCCACCCGCCCGAAGTCGCAATCGAACACCGGCGCGTCCTTGCCGCACAAGATCCCGTACTCCGTCGTCTCCTCAATCACCACGTGATTCTTGTTGTAGATCCCCACCACGCCGCCCGAGCGGTCAATCATCTGTATCGAGTTCCGCCAACTCCCGTCCTCGACCTCCCGCACCGCCGAATACGCAATGTTGCACTCGTGCTCGCGGGCCGTCGCGGCGAAGAAATCGCGCACCTGATCCTTGCGCGACAGATAGTAGGCCATCCGCTCGGCCTTGGAATGCTCCGGAAAGCGGTCACAGCACTCAGGCACGACGATCAGGTCCGGGCGGTCGGGCAGCACCTGATTCAGCCGGCCACGCCAGTGCCTAATCATCCGATCGACCGCTTCCTGCCCATGCACCTTCCCGCCCGTCCCGAAACGTAGCGACTCAGCGCCTATCGTGCTGATCTTGACGTAGTTGGCCATGTCGATCTCCTCGCAGTTTAGGAACCTAGCCTACACTGGGAGGCTAGCTTGTCACCAGAAGCCCACCCCTCTATGATGGATCCCCGTGCAACGTGTGCCGGAACGGAGAAGGAAAGAGATCATGTTTCGTCGTCTGCTCGCCGTGAGCCTGGCCCTGGTATTGTTGAACCTGACGGCCGCCGCCGCACCGGATGCGGCGGCGTTCGATCAAGCGGAGCGATCGGCGGCCATTGCGGGGCACTCGCTGTCCAAAGTGCATCGCTGGCTACATGAGATCGCGCTGCCGAAGATCGATCCGGAAACGGGACTCTACATCGCCGATGGCAAGTGGAACTACCGCGACACGGCGGCGGACTGTTATCCGTTCCTCACGTGGGCGGCTTGGGCCGTCGACCAAGATGCCCTCAACGGGCCGGTGCGATCCGTGCTCCACAACGAACGGCGCCTGTGCAACGTCCTCGGACGCATCCCCGCTCCCTACGACTTCAAGGCGAAGAAATCGATCGAGATCGCCCGGGAAGAACTCGTTTTCCAGGCTTCCGAATACGTCAAGGACGGCCTGATCGCCATCATCGAGGTCACCGGCCGCGACGAGTGGTTCGACCGCATGCGCGAAATCGAAGACGATCTCTGGGCCTACGCCGACATCGAGACGCCGTTCGGGCTGATTCCGTCCAAGAACATCGAAGTGAACGGTGAGCAGATTCAGGCGCTCGCCCGCCTCTACACGATGACGGGAGACGCGCGCTATTTGGACTGGGCCGAACGCCTCGCCGATTACTACCTCTCGCAGGAAGACTGGATTCCCCAGCGCCTGCGTGACCACGGCTGTGAGATTATCGGCGGGCTGGGGCTCTTGCTCGGCGTCGAGTCGGTGCACCGTCCCAAGAAAGCCCAGGTGTACGAACCCCGAATCCGTGAGATGCTCGACACGGTGATTGAGAAGGGATGCACACCCGACGGGATGATGGTCAACCGGATCGCGGAGCGCAATCTCGACAGACCCTACGCCAACCTCAGCGACGGCTGGGGATACAACTACGTCTCGTACCTCTGCTACGACATCGTCGTGGGGGAGCCCGTCTATCGGGACCACATCGTCAAGACGCTGCAGAACCTCGCCAAGCCCCAGTACACCGACTATCGCTGGGAGCGGGAATCCATCGACGGATTCGCCGATTCCATCGAGGGCGCGCTATACCTGCTCAATCGCCTCCCAGTCGCCGAGGGCTTGGCTTGGGTCGACCGTGAAACGGTCAACAACCTGGTCGACCACCCGACCCGTCTCGAGAACGGTGAGTTGTGGGGCACGATGAAATTGCAAGCCAACGGGGTCCGCACCACCCTCATCCACGCCCTCATGCATACCCGTGGCATCCTGGCACGTCCCTGGCGCCAGGGGCTCGAACTGGGCGCGGCGCCCCGGAACGATGGCGTGGCCGTGGTCGTGCGCCCGAAAGACGACTATCGCGGGCACCTCGAGTTCGACCTCCCGCGACACCGCGTCTACATGGGGTTCCGCCACGACTGGCCCCGCATGAACACACTCCCCGAATGGTTCACCGTCGAGCCGGAGCAGAAGTATACGGTGCGCGCCGAAGGTGCGGAGAAGTCGCAGGTCTACACCGGCCGCCAGCTCCACAACGGCCTTGCCATCAAGGTGAAAAGCGGCGAGACGCTACGCCTGATCGTAACGCCTCAGTAGAAGATCGACTACGCCTGTGAGCGCCGTTGGCGCTCGCTGAGATGGCGCAGGCGGTATAGCGAGAGACCGAAGGGGGGGTGATAAACATGAATTATGCGAAAGCAGGAAGGTGGTTTCCGTGTTTTCAGCCAACCCCGTGTGTGGTGCGTTGCGTTGATCACTTCAAGAAGACGAGGATTTCGTGCTTCCTTACGGGTGGCGTCTTTGCTATAATGCCACGGCTTTTCTCAAAGTTTACGAGTGCGGGCCAAGGCCCACAGTCTTAGGCGCATAACGGAACTGTGGAGATATCTCCGAAACAGGAAGGTTGTGAAATGACTAAGAAGTTGATGGTGGTCCCGGAAAAGGTCCGCAAGAGCGCGACGCTCCGGCTGGGCACGATACCCGTCAATGCCTACAAGAAAACGCTCAAGGAAGAACTGGCGAAGAATCGCGACATTACGGCGGGCAGTTGCCTTCGCATGTACCGCGACATGGTCATCATCCGCGAGTTCGAGACGATGCTCGACCAGATCAAGAAGCTGGGTGAGTACGAAGGTATCGCGTACCAACATGCGGGCCCGGCGCATCTGTCGCTCGGTCAGGAAGGCGCGGCCGTGGGCGCGAATTTCCATCTGAAGGTCGAAGATCACATCTTCGGCAGCCATCGCAGCCATGGGGAAGTGATCGCCAAGGGTTTGCGCGCGGTGAAAGAGCTTACGGGTAAGTCGCTGCGTCCGATGATGGAAGAATATATGAACGGGAACGCGCTTCGGATCGTGGAACAAAACGCCCCGAACTGGACGCCGCTGGCGGTCAAGGGCAAGAGCCGCGGCCGCAAGGGCGCGTTCGTGAGTTCCGAAGAGGAAGAGCAGGGCATCGACTACCTGCTGTATGGTCTTCTGGCGGAGATCTTCGGGCGTGAGTATGGGTTCAACAAGGGCATGGGCGGTTCGATGCACGTGTTCTTCTGCCCGTTCGGCATTTACCCGAACAACGCGATCGTCGGCGGCAGCGCGGACGTGGCGACGGGTGCGGCGCTCTGCAAGAAGGTGCTGCGTAAGCCAGGCATCGTGGTGGCGAACATTGGCGACGCGTCGGTGGGTTGCGGGCCGGTCTGGGAGGCGATGGGGTTCGCCGCCATGGGCCAGTTCACGAACCTATGGGAGAAGGAATACCGCGGCGGTCTGCCGATCATCTTCAATTTCATGGACAACTTCTACGGGATGGGCGGCCAACCGATCGGCGAGACGATGGGCTTCGATCATCTGTCGCGCGTCGGCGCTGCGCTCAACCCCGACAACATGCATGCCGAGACGGTGGACGGCAACAATCCGCTGAGCGTGGCCGACGCATACAAGCGCAAGATCAAGCTCCTCAAGGATAAGAAGGGCCCGGTTCTGTTGGACGTGCTGTGCTATCGCCAGACGGGCCACTCGCCCAGCGACCAGTCGTCGTACCGCGAGCGTGAAGAGATCGATATGTGGCGTAAGGTCGACCCGATCGTCGAGTTCGGCGGGAAGCTCCTGGCCGCGGGTGTGGCCCGGCAGGACGATCTCGACGCGATCAAGGCTTATGCGACGCGCAAGATCACGAAGGCCTGCAAGCTGGCCACGAGCCTCGACACGTCGCCGCGTCTCAAGGTCGGTGCGCACGAAGGTGTGGCCACCTACATGTTCTGCAACGCGCCCGAAGAAGAACTGCCGGGCCTGGCGCGCAAGACTGACGTGCGAATCCCCAACCCCGAAGACAATCCGCGCGTCAAGCAGATCGCCAAGAAGTCCCGCAAGGGCATCGACGCGAGCGGCAAGGTGCTCAAGGGCGGCAAGGCCGTCACGTATAATGACGCCCTGTTTGAAGCGATCGTGCATCACTTCTACAACGACTCGCGCGTGATGGCCTATGGCGAAGAGAACCGCGATTGGGGCGGAGCGTTTGCCGTGTACCAGGGCCTGACCGAGGCGCTTCCGTACCACCGCTTGTTCAACTCGCCGATTTCCGAAGCGGCGATCGTCGGTACGGCGGTGGGTTGCGCGCTCGAAGGCGGGCGGCCGATTCCCGAGCTGATGTACTGTGACTTCCTGGGGCGTGCCGGCGACGAGGTGTTCAACCAGCTCTCGAAGTGGCAGGCCATGTCGGGCGGCTACTGCAAGATGCCGGTGGTGTTGCGCGTGTCGGTGGGCAACAAGTACGGCGCCCAGCATTCGCAGGACTGGACGGCGCTCGCGGCCCACATCCCCGGACTCAAGGTAGCGTTTCCCGCGACCCCGTACGACGCCAAGGGCATGATGGCTTCGGCGTTGCGCGGCAACGATCCGGTGGTGTTCTTCGAGAGTCAGAAGCTGTACAACCAAGTCGAGGTGTTTTGGCCCGACGGTGTGCCGGCCGAGTACTACACGGTGCCGATCGGCGAGCCGGTCGTGCTCAAGGAAGGTACGGACCTGACGATTCTCACGTTTGGTGCGGCGCTCTATGTGGCCCAGCAAGCCGCCGAGCGTTTCGAGAGCGAGTTTGGGCTGTCGGTCGAGTTGATCGACGGACGCAGCTTGGTGCCGTTCGACTACGAGATCCTTGCCGAGTCCGTAAAGAAGACGGGCAAGCTCATCCTGGCGAGCGACGCGTGCGAACGGGGCAGCTACCTGCACACAGTGGGCGGTCAGATCTCGCAGATCGCGTTCGACTACCTCGATGCGCCCGTATGCGTGCTTGGCGCGCAGAACTGGATCGTGCCGCCGGCAGAGATGGAAAAGGAGTACTTCCCGCAGCCTGAGTGGTTCCTGGACGCGTACCACACGCAGATCCGCCCGCTGGCCGGCTACACACCGACAACCGACCGGACAACCGAAGAGTTCATCAAGTTATCGAAGTACGGCGTCGGGTAGAATCTGCGACGCAGAGCGCTTATATTATGAGACGCCCTCGCTTTGGCGAGGGCGTCTCTATCTGTATTGAAACCGCGAACCAGGAAAGGCAAATCGACATGACCCAGCAGGAACAGCCTCTCGTCGCCATCATCATGGGCAGCAAGTCCGATTGGGATGTGATGAGTCACGCGCCCAAGACGCTCGAAGAGTTCGGTGTACCGTGCGAGTGCCGCGTGCTGTCGGCCCATCGCACCCCCGAAGCGCTGGCGGAGTATCTCGACGATGTCGAGAAGCGGGGTTGCGAAGTGTTCATCGGCGGGGCCGGTGGCGCGGCGCATCTGTGCGGGGTGATCGCCGGGCACACCGTTCGTCCCGTGCTGGGGGTGCCGATGGAAAGTAAGATCCAGGGGATCGACTCGCTGCTGTCAACGGTGCAGATGCCCGCGGGCATCCCGGTCGGCACGCTGGCCATCGGCAAGGCGGGTGCGGTCAACGCGGCTTTGCTGGCCGTGGCGATTCTCGGCAACAGCCGTCCCGAGTTGCTCGAGAAACTCAAGGCCTATCGTGCCGCGCGCGCCGGGAAGATTCTGAACGAGACGCTGCCATAGCCGAACTCAGCCGGCCTGTTCGGCCATTCGTTTCTCAGCAGCGAAGGCCAGCCCCTGCGCGTTGATATGGGCTTCCTCGTCCAGGATCTGGCGCTCCTCTTCATCGAATTGCGCGCCGCAGGAGGCCACGAGCGCGTCTTGGGCTTCTCGGACGCCGTCTTCACAGAAACGCAGCAGCGTGTCGCCGGTGAGATCGGAGGCGATGGCGCGCGTGAGTACGCCGTCCACGCGGTCGATGGCTTCCAGCAGTACCTCCCCGGCCCCGGCCACGTCGTCGAGGGCGCCGAAGTGCGTCGGGTAGAGTCGCTGTGCGCCGGTGGCCATGATCCGGCGGACGCTGGCGCGGGCCTGCTCCGGGTCGAAATCCGTCGGCGCCGACGAGCACAGCAGGAAGGGCCGTTCGCTGCGGCGTTCGGCGAGGTAGTAAATGCCGAAACTGTCGCCAGTGAACACGCTGTTGGAACCCGAATCGTGAATGCACATGTGGTGTTTTGCGTGGCCGAGGGTGTGGAGGAAGGTCAGGGTGCGTTGGCCGAAGGCGAGGGTCTCGCTGTCGGCCATCGCGCGCACGCGGCGTTCGTCGATCGGGAGGATGGGGGCATAGAGGCGCTCGAATTCCTCGTCGCCGTAGACGGCCTTGACGCCGGCGATCAGACGCTCGGGGTCGACCAGATGGCGCGTAGCGCGAGGATGAGCGAGCACGGTAGCGTTGGGGCACTCGCGCACGAGAGCCGACGTGCCGCCCGCGTGGTCCAGGTGTAAGTGGGTGATGATGGCGTAGCGTACCTGGTCGCGTCGTAGGCCGGCCTGTTCGAGTGCTTCGAGGAGCAGCGGAACCGCGTGGACAGTGCTGTTCTCAATGAAAAGCGCTTGGCCGTCTTCAACGAGTAGATAGGCGGCCGAGTGCTTGGGTCTGAGGTAGTGGCAGTCGATGGTGATGACGGAGTTCTCGGATACGGGCATGGATTGTCCTCGGTTGGCGTGGCCGGGCACGGCCATCACTCCTTCTTCTTTTTCTTTCTCTCCCGCTTGGGCTTGTCTTCCGTTTCATCGATCGGAGCGGATCTCGTTCCCAGGTTGAAGTTGCGGCGAGCCCTTGACATGGCGCGGCCCGTCGCCGATTCCGCTTTCTCGTTCTTTGTGGATTCGGGCAGCAGACCAGGCATGAGACCGAGTTCGGGCAGTTCGTCGACTTCGAAGTCGGGCGGATCCGGGATGGCGACTGGGGTTCGGCGGTGCGGTGGCGGTCTCCCCCACAGAGCGCGCCGCCTGCGCCGCTCCTCGGGCGACAGGGTTGGCGTGGAGCTGGGTTCCAGCGGCTTGGCTTGAGGTTCCGCGCTTGGCGCAGGGGGGGCTGAGACAGGCTTGTCCGCGCGCTGCGCGGCTTCCAGCGCGCCGGGGATGGTCATGGTTGAGGGGCGATACCGGCGGTGTCCGAGTATGGCATATGTCCGGG
The DNA here is from genome assembly GCA_011682535.1 of Nitrospiraceae bacterium. Lineage (GTDB taxonomy): Bacteria > Hydrogenedentota > Hydrogenedentia > Hydrogenedentales > SLHB01 > JAACEL01. The sequence continues at coordinate 23,644 of JAACEL010000009.1, forward strand.
GGCCGCGTTCATCCAACGCGGCGAGGGAGCGCGATTCGGGATCGAGTTCCTGGGCTTCGAGCGGCGTCCAGCCTGCCAGAGGGGTGTAGGCGTACAAGGCAAGCTTATCCAGATCTTGTTGCGCACAGAGCGTGTCTGGCACGTGCATCATAAGATGCGTGTCCATGACGGCTCCGCGCGGTGCGACCTCGGTTTTGACGAACAGCGAGAAGGGGACGAGGTTCTCGGGCAGCGTGCCGGGCGCGTCGATACCGGTCTTGAGGCGCGCCTCGATAGGGGCGGGTGCGCTTAGGGTGAAGAGCGCATCCATGCCTTTCGGGCGCAGATAGAGTAAGCGTCCGCGCGCGGACGAGGCGTTGCGCTGAATGTCCTGCTGGTCGAAGCGGGTGATCTTGAATCGCCGCTCGGCCAGCAGGTCGAGTTGGTCGGCGAAATGGGGCGAGGTGGCGTTTTCCGAGGCGCCGAAGGGCACCATGCTGACGGCGGAGGGCCGGGGACCGAACGATACGACCATGGCGAAACCATAGCCGTAGGTGACACGCCACTTGCGGGCGTCGTAGACGAAGTCGGACGTGGCGAAGATGGGCTCGCCGGACGTGGCGCCCGGCAGCGCGACCTCGCGTGCGCCACGCTGGATGGTATGTACGTTGCCCCATGGAACCGACAGCGACTGGAATTCGTTTCGCATCATCTTGGCTGCGTCGGCGGCGGCGCCGAGGGCGAGATTCTGGAACGCGGGCGCGCCGGTGGCCAAGGCGGCGTAGAGGTCATGGTCGGACGACAGCGCGGCGGGGTCCGCCCGGCGCAGGGCGGTCCACCAGGCGTGGAAGAAAGTCATGCCGATGCTGTTGGTTTCGGCGAGGCAGTTCCAGCTTCGCAACACGTCGATACCGCCGGCCAGATCGGGGTGTGCACGCGCGATGTATCTGGGCTGGGCGTCGGCGAAGGCGATGAGTTGCGGCACGGCCTCGATCGCGCCGGGCACGACCACGTCGTACAGCATGGACTGGCAATCGCGGAACGAGCGCCGGCCCATTCCGAGCAACTGCCTCACGCGGCGGGCGCGATGGGTGTCCTGGTCGGTGACAAGCCAGGGGGGCAGATCACCGGCCTCGAACGGGGCGTCGTAGGTAACACTCCAGGGCGGTCCGCCGCAGGCTTGCAGGTAGCCGGCGGCGGGGTTGGTGATGGAGGGCAGCGCTTCGATAGGGATGACGGGGCCCCAAGCGTAGGCTTGGGATCCCGCCGGAACCGGCGTCGACCAGTCGACGAAGGCCGGCGGACCGGCGCCGGGTTCCTCGCCGCTCGCGGTGAAGATTCCCGGTCCCTCGACGAAGGTGGCCTTGTCGCCGACGAGGGCGTTGTAGAGGTAGAATATGTTGCCTTGCTGGTCGGCGTAGAGCACGTGAAAGCAGGGGATCTGGCGCATGCCGAGCGCTGCCTTGAACGCGCCGAGGTTGCGTGCGCGGGCCATTTCGACGAGTTGGGCCAATCCGCCGAACTCGCGATAGCCACCCACTTGGTATGAACACATGCGGCCGTATTTGGCGCCGACGACGGGGCCGTGGGAGGTGTCGAGACATGGCACGCCGCGCTCCTCCAGACCCGCGGGGGTGTTGACGTAGTAGGGCTGGGTGTGGGCGAGGAGCATGGTCTGCAGCAGCTGCTCTTCGCCGGGGAGAGGGCGGCGGTTGACGGACTTGGGGTCGCGGCGGATGCGCAGGGGAGACTCGATGTAGATGTCGGCGAAGTCGGGTTTGTTGGGTGTGAGTGCCCAGCCGAGCACATCGTTGTGTCCGAGAACAATCACAGGCAGGCCAAACAGGGTGGCCCCGGCAACGTTCATGCCGTCGCAATTGAGATGGGCCTCGTACCACGAGAAGGCGCCCCCATAGGACGTGTGGGGGTTGATCACCAGCATCGCTTCGCCCGATCGGGAACGCGTCGGCGCAACCGCCCAGGCGTTGCCCGAGACGGCGGCGGGGTCGCGGTGGTAGGTTCCGGCGAGATCGAATGGCGCCATGCTCATCAGGTAGCAGTGCCACAGCGCCAGCACGTCTTCGGGGCGCACGCCGTCGGCCCAGTCCGGCACTCGGCCGGGGTGCTCGGCCATCCACGTGTTGACGCCGGTGGCGAACCCTTCACACAAGTCGATGGTGAGCGGGTCCAGATTGGGAAGGGCGCTCCGGGCCAACATGCCGTGGCCCATTTTGAGGGCGAACTCGTCGGAGTCCGCAACGTATTCGCCGAGCACTTCGGCGGCGCGTCCGTTCGCGATGCGATAGGCCATGAGCATGGGTTCGAGGTGGTCGGCGGCCTGGGCGTAGCCGAACGCGAAAGCCATCGCGCGGTAGTCGGCGGCGTAGACGTGGGGGGTGCCCCATTCGTCGCGGTAGATGGCGGCGCGCTCCCACAAAGGGTGTCCGGTCTGGGCGTATGTGGCGGCCCCCATGACGCACAGCACCGCGATGGCGGCCGATGCGAACGCCGTCCTGCGTGCCGAACGGGTGTGCTGGCTATGGGGAAACATCAGCCGCATTATATCGGTTCATCCGGAAAGAGCGTACTTCAGCCTTTTTCGAGGCTTGCTGCCGAATCTCTTCTTGAACGGGGCAAGTAGGGTGAAGAGACAGGCCCTCAAGCTGAGCTTGAAGCCTCTCTCTCCACCCTAACTCGATAAAGTGCCTCATCGCAAGTGCGAACCGGGGCGCCAAGCTGCGAATAGTGCAAGCCCTCCGGATATTTCGGCGACTTTCGGGCGTTTTGACAAGAGTATTTGACGGCGATATGGCCCCGTGGTATCATTGATTTGCAGGGATTGGGGCCATGAGGGGTCCCTAGAATGGCTCCGGAACAACACGCAAGACCCTCACGACAGCCGCAGGTGCATGCGCGCGCAGAGTCTTGCACGAAAGGATAGCGTTTCATGAATCACCTCCGCGAACGAGGATTCACCCTGATCGAGCTGCTCACAGTTATCGCCATCATCGCAATTCTCGCCTCGATGGTGTTCATCGTCGGTCCCAAAGCCATCGAGAGGGCCAAGCTCGCCAAACTGGGGAACGTGTTCGGTCAAGTGCGGACCGAAGCCACCGCCTACCTCACGTCCTCCGGCAGCGGGGACTCCTATCCTCCGCGCTACGGGTACAAGCAGCGGAACGTGCCCGAGGGTACGACGGAGCAGAGCGAACTGTACAACCTGAAACCCTACGTCGCGTATATCAAGCGCGCCCGCAAGTACGATATCTACGATCTCTTCGGCCGCGAAACCCACGACACCGACAAGGACGGCGAGATCTCGCTGCTGGAGTTCTCCCCCTACGGTTCGCAGTCGGGCCCGTTCGACATCCAGTACCCTGACACCTTATACGACGGGGCGAACCTCGGGGGCGAAGTGTCGACTCAGATGGGCAAACAGCGGCCGCTGGCCTACATCCCCGTGGACTCCAAACAAGCCAAGAAGGTGGCTCAATATTTCTATCTGGTGGCTGAGGAGGTCAATGTCGAGGAGGGCTTCTACGCGCTGCGCTGGCGGCCCACCGAAACCTTCGCCGGCCGTTCCAATCCCATCGCCGGCCTCAAGTTTCCCCCGCCGCGCTACGACGACTTCGTCCTGATCAGCATGGGACCGATGGAAAACACCGGCGGCATTCTGGCTGAAGATCCCGATTTCATGGCCGACTTGGCCGGCATCACGGACGGTGGAGACATCTACCATATCCTCGCGTTGCGCGCCTACTTTTTGGCCACGCGCGACGTCAACGCCAACGGTCTGCCGGACTTCGACTTCAATGCCCGCACGAAGAAGAAAGAGGCGGATCCGGACAGCTATCCCGGGGACGCGGAGGGTTTGGTGGACTATCCCGGGTACGAGTACGGTTTGCTGAACCTGCTGCCCGACGGCACCAACGGCGGCGGGCCCGTGATCTACCGTCCGACCGGCGGCTAGTGGAGTGGTTCATGCTGTTGCCATCTTATTCTTGGTTCGTGTCCGATTCTTGGAGAAGACCTATTCCGAGGCCTCCTCAGCCCCAAGGGGCGATAGCGCATAGCCGTGTTAACTGTGAGTCAATACCCTAGACCTACTTGCCGTGGCCACGTCCGCGTGGCC
>JAACEL010000537.1 GCA_011682535.1 Nitrospiraceae bacterium
AAGCTTGCTTCCGGTCTTCGAAGGCACAGCGTGGGTTTGAGTTACGGGCGCTTGCGCCGGGGAGCAAGCGCCCCGGCGATTTGGGCCGAACGCCGGGTGGCGTATTGTGGCGCGCCACGGCGGAGTTAACCGGCGATGCGGGGCGAAACGATGCTCGCGAGGCAGAAAGCACGGCTGCGGGGCAGACCGAGAAGGACGTAGTACCAAGGCAGGGAAAACGTTGCAGACACCAAGAAAAACGGGACTCATGGACCGTTCTGACGCGTTCTGAGACAGGCGCCCCCCCAATCCGACTTGCCAGTTTGCAGATACGGTGGTAGAATCAAGATGTCAGGTTTGGCTGGCGAGGGCACACACAAGCTCGCCGTAGCGCCAAACCTTTGATGGCGGACATCGAGTGACCCCGACACTCGATGTCCTTTTTCCACTGGCACTGTCTTGATGGCGGACACTTACTACTGGATACCACAATGTCCCACCTCGTGGCATCTCAGAATCTATCAAAGAAACGGACCCGCAGAGCGTGCAAGGTGGTTACTCTTTGGGGAAGGAGTGACTCGAGGCAGATTCTACACGTAGTGCCCCGCGGGTCCGTTTCTTATGAGCAGCTTTTCTTAAACGCTCTCCTTTTAAGAGCTTCGTTCCAATACGCTTGGTGGCGGATTATGCCAAGCCAGAGAGACAGGTCACAGAGACGTGCTGGCTGCAGTTACTCTTGGGGAAGGAGTGACTTGAGGTAGATTCTAACCGTGCGCTCCATATTCCCGTCTCTCTGGCGTTGGGGGCTAAACTATTGGACCGGAGCCGCGACATCCAGCGACGTCTCGATCTCTCCTGTACTGTAGTCAGGAACGACTTTCAACTGAATCATGTTGACACCCGTAATCGGTCCTTCGGGCACCCACAACACGTAAGAAGTCTTTCCCGCGCTTTCAAACACCGAACCATCCACATGGCTGGTGAACAACTCGCTCATGTTGCCGTCGTACACGTGTACGTCGTAGCTACAGTGACCCTCTTTCTGGGCTCCGGGATCCCAGGTCATCTCGAATGAGGAGACCGCCTTCCTGCCCGGGTTGCTAAACACGAAGAACTGCTCCTTGCGCAACAGGCCCGTCTCCGGCGCCTGAACCACCTCCTCGAACAGGCGTGTTGCCTCAGGTTCCGGAAGGATCGCATCCGCCCACCGCATCTCCTGGGAGGCAATCACGGTCCGAGGGGTCAGTTCCGCTTCATCGTTCTTCAGTACCACCTGTTCGTCGCGTGCCACCTCGACCGTTGCGCGCCCGTTTTCCACGCGGACCGTGCCCTTGCGCACCGTCACCACCGTCTGTTCCCCCTCCACCTCCACATCCAGCGTCGTACCCAGTACATCAACCTCACCGATCGGAGTGTCCACGCGGAACCGGCGTTCACTGGGAGACACATGCAGCCAGATACGGCCTGCCTCCAATTGAACCTCGCGATCATCCACAATACGAAGGGATGTGTTCTCGGCAATCTTCACCCGCGTCGGACCGCGCAACGTGAGCATCAGGCGCGCGTCGGGGCCAGTCTCATACCGCTCCCCCGCTTTCACGTACGTCTTCAGCGACGCCGTCGTGGCCTCGGCGCTCTCCCGAGCCCTGTGCGTCGGTCCACCTTCGCTATAAGTCACCACGCCCAAAGCACCGCCCGGGCTCGGCTCTTCCGGCCACTGAACATACAACACGCCCGCCAGCATCAGAACCACTGCAGCGGCCAGAGCCGGCGCGAGCAAAGGAACCTTCGCACGCGACGAGTTCGATTTCATCGTGATTCGCGACGGCGCCATCTCGGGCAGGTGATTTTGAATATGACGGCGCAGGTCATGCCGAAGCCGGTGTTCGCCAAAGGTTTCGAACAGCAGCGCCGTGCTGCGCTGCTGCTTGCGCGCGATGCTGCGGCAAGAAGTGCACTCGGCGAGGTGCTGCTCAAGAATCACGCGCTCAGCGTGTCCAAGCTCCTCGTCGATCCACGCCTGAAGCATGGTCTCTACTTGTGTGCAGGATGCCACTCACTCTCTCCTTGCTGCGAGCCCAAATCGGCCAGCAGATCGCGCAGTTGCCGCCCTGCCCGCTGGAGGATGCCCCGGATTTCGTCCCGGGACTCGCCAGTGAACAGGCTGATTTCTTCGTAACTCAACTCTTGCAGATACCGTAGTACTACCGGCAGTCTGTAGCGCTCCGGAAGCGAATCTATCGCCAACTGAACGCGCTCGTAAAGCTCATCTCGTTCAAGGCTTCCGCGCGGTCCCTCGCGGGCGTCCTCAATGGAAACCGTTTTCTTGTACGGAAGCGGCGTTTCCTTCGAATACCGTTTCTGATGCCGCCGCAGCCAGTTGCCCGCGGCGCGGCACGTGATCGTCTTCAACCAGGGCGCAAACTTGTCGGCCTCTTTGAGCCACGGAAGACTCTTATACGCCATCAAAAACGCTTCCTGGGCGATGTCTTCCGCTGCTCCATAACGCCCCGCGTAGTAATACGCGGTAGCATATACGGCGCCCTGATACCGCTCGACGAGATCGCCGTACGCTTCGGTATCACCCTCAAGGCACCTGAAAACCAATTCGGCATCACCTTGCATCGGTGTCCTTCCCCAATCACAGCCCATTGATTATCGGTGCACAATGATTCAAATGTCACATACTAAGTCGGAATATAGGTAAAGAAAGGCACCGATTGTTCCGTTTTGGAACTATTCCGCCACGCGACATCGTTGGGAACGGCCCAGTACGAGCAGGACAAGAACCGTGGCAACTGCCGTCAGGAGGGACCCGAAGTCCCCCGTCGGCCTAACTGAGCCGTAGCACCCCCTTGGGGGAGCGGGTGCAGAAAGCGGATCGGTCCCGGCCGCGATCTCCGCCCCATCGTCCACGCCGTCCTCATCCGTATCGCTGCGCAATGCGTCCAGGTCGGTTCCTGTGGGGTTGTCGACCGGGTGATAGGGGTTGTAGGCCGGGTCACCGTCGAAGGCAACCTCTGCCCCATCCTCCACACCATCCCCGTCGGTGTCGCTACGCAACGCGTCGAGGTCCGTGCCTGTGGGATTGTCGACCGGGTGATAGGGGTTGTAGGCTGGGTCACCGTCGAGGCCGACCTCCGCCCCGTCGTCCACACCATCCCCGTCGGTGTCGCTACGCAACGCGTCCAAGTCGGTTCCTGTGGGGTTGTCGACCGGGTGATAGGGGTTGTAGGCCGGGTCACCGTCGAAGCCAATCTCCGCCCCATCCTCCACGCCATCCCCGTCGGTGTCACTACGCAACGCGTCGAGGTCGG
>JAACEL010000147.1 GCA_011682535.1 Nitrospiraceae bacterium
GTATCCCGCCCGACCATCTACGCCATCGTCACCCTGTTCGTGATCGCCACTTTCCTCGGCGCCGTTTCCATCGTCCACTGGGTCTTCAGCCGTAGGGGCGGCCCTACGGACTTCTTCACCACCCTGCTCGCCGCCCTCGTGATCGCCCTGGCGCTTCAGCCCCTCAAAGAACGCCTTCAGCACCTCGTCGAACGCGGCGTGCTCAAGCGCGGCTACGACGCTAACCGCCTCTGTGCCCAGATCACGCGCCACGCCGCCCGCTTCGTGCACATGGACCGCCTCCTGTGCACCGTTTCCGAAGACCTCAGCGACACCCTCGGCATTCAACTCATTCGTGTGTGGCTCATCGACGATCAAGAGCCCGACACCCTTGTCTGCGAGTACAGCAGTGACCCCGAAGAGCAAAAGGATCCTACCGCGGAGCACGGGCCCCTCCTGGAGTACCTGCGCGCCCATCCCGACCCCGTCGCACTCAAAGAGATCCTGCACCGCCGCCCCAACGCAACCCGGACCATGATCGCCAAACACCTGGCCGAACTCGACGCCTTTGTTTGCGTTCCGCTGCAATCCAGTTCCGGAATCGTCGGTATTGTCATCCTCGGCGAGAAGACCTCCGGCGATATCTACACCGTTAGCGACCACGTCGTCTTCGCCACCATCGCCGGACCTCTCGGTACCGCCATCGAAAGCGTCCGCCTCTATGCCAAGCTCGAGAAAGTCAACCTGCATTTCTCGCGCATCCTCAGCAACATGCGCGGCGGTGTCGTCGCCGTCGATAACGAAGGCCGCGTGACCACCTGCAACGCCGCCGCAACCGAAATGCTCGGGGCCATCGAGATCGGGCAGCACCTCGACGGCCTCGACGGCACCGTGGCCGATGTCCTGCGGCGCACCATCGCCGGCACCATTAGCATCGGCGACTTCGAGTGCGTCATCGTCGGTCCCTCCGGCGAAGACATCCCCGTGGCCATTTCCTACTCCTCGCTGCGCAGTCGCGGAAACGGCAGCTACGGCGCTATGGCCCTCATCTACGACCTCACCCAATTGAAGCGCCTGGAGCGCAACGTACAGCGCGCCGACCGCATGTCGTCCATCGGGACACTCGCCGCCGGCATGGCCCACGAGGTCAAGAATCCTCTCGTCTCCATCAAGACCTTTACCCAACTCCTGCTCGACCGCTTCGACGACCCCGACTTCCGCCAAACCTTCGTCGATGTCGTGCCGCACGAGGTCGACCGCATCGACACCACCGTCCGCGGCCTGCTTGACTTTGCGCGTCCCAAACCCGTCCAATTCGCGCCCCAATCTCTCGACCCCATCATCGTTAAGGTTCTCACACTGGTCGAAAACCAGACCCGTAAGGCCAACGTCACCGTCGATCTAGATCTCCCTGGAGACCGCATACGCGTCCACGGCGACGAGCAGCAGCTTCACCAACTGTTCCTCAACCTCTTCCTCAACGCCGTCGAAGCCATGGGTGAGACCGGGGGAGGGATCCTTACTGTGCGCGCCTACCAGGATCGCGCGCTGCTGCCCGGCGCCCGCATGGCCCCCTTCATGCTCTCCGACTGTGTGCGCATCGTCGTATCCGACACTGGATGCGGCATCGACCGCGAACACGTAGACCAGTTGTTCACCCCATTCTTCACGACCAAGGAAGAAGGGTCGGGTTTGGGTTTGGCCGTCGTTCATGGTATCGTAGCGGAGCATGGGGGTGAAATCGACGTAGACAGTGTGGTGGGATCGGGGACGTCGTTCACTGTTACGTTCCCAGTCATGGGCGCCGAAGTGTCGTTTGAAGGTGCTCCCGATGCAGGCGAGCAAGCCGTGAAGAGCTGAGGATATGAATGTACTCTTAGTGATAGCGAGCGAGCATGGTATCTGCGAGTCTCTGCGGGCCGCGTTGCCCGACAGCGACTTACTGCTGTTCGAGCCCGACGTCGAGAGGGCCTTGCGCCGGCTGGTCACCATGAAGGTCGACGCCGTCATCCTCGACGATGTGCCCCGCACCGGACGTCCAGCCCTCGCGCGCCTGCTCGAGGCCAACCCCGGCACACCCGCCCTTGTCCTCGCCGGACGCGGTGACACCGAAACCCTCGCCGGATGGACCATGGCCGGCGCCCGGGCCTGCGTGCCCAAGCCCTTCTCCTGCCAAGATCTTCAAGAAGCCCTAGCCACTGCACTGCGGCCCCCTCAGGTACCCGCCACCATCATGCCCGCCCCCTGGAATCCGGACTCCACGCTCCCAGTCGCCAGCGACAGCTTCAACGGCGCCACCGTCGGGCAGCACCGCATGGCCCTCCGCTGGCTCAGCCGCACCTCCAGCCGAACCGAAGACCCCAGGCGCGTATGCCACGGTCTTGTCGAAGCCGCAACCGATATTTTCGACGTCGTCCGAAGCGCCGTGCTCTTCGAAGCCGGCGGACACGTCCGCGTCGTCGCCAGCCACGGTATTTCCCCCAACGTGGCCGACTCACTCCGCCTCGACTACGGCGCCGGCCTCATGCGCTGGCTCGGAGCCAGTCCCTGCGTGTTCGACCCTTCGCACAATCCGTATGCCTCCGACGCCTGCAAAGAGATGCAACTACTCGGCGGAAGGTTTGCCGTGCCTCTCATGAACGCTGGTTGCGTTACCGGCGCCCTCGTACTGGGCGACAAGGCCTCCGGATTGCCCTACTCCGTCGAAGAGCGAGAACTGCTCTCCGTCATCGGACGCTGTGCCTCCGCTGCCCTGGAGAAGGCCCAGACGCACCGCGACTCCGCGTCGCAGCAGAGCCGCCTCAACGGCATCTTGGCCAACATAACCTCCGGCGTCGTTACCGTACTGCCCAACCGCACCATCTCCATGATGAACCAGCAAGCCGAGAGCATCCTGCGCGTGCGCGCCGTCGAAGTGCTCGGACGCAGCGTTCAGAAACTCGGCTCCGGCTTTGCCGACGTCGTCCTGCGCACCCTCGCCGACGGACGCCCCCGCCTGCGCCAAGAAGTGCACGACCCCGCAATCAACGGGATGCTCGGGCTTAGCGTCACCTCCATGGGATCCGACGGCGCCGTCGTCGTCTTTGCCAAGCTCCCCGAAGAGTCCGTTTCCAGAGACGACATCGCCTATAGCCCCTTCTGGGAATACCTGTCCGAGCGTGTCGCCCAAGAGATCAAGAACCCCATGGTGGCCATCAACACCTTCGCCCAGCTACTACCCCGGAAATACGACTCCGAAGAATTCCGCGAGGCCTTCGGCCGCGTCGTCCAAAAAGAAGTCGCCCGCATCAACAGCGTCGTCGAGACCCTCTTCGACTTCTCCTCCACCCCCGATCTGGTGCTCAGACGCTCCGACCTCAACGAGACCGTCCGCGGCGTACTTCAGTCCTTCGAAGACGCACTCCTCGCCCGCGCCATCGACCTCGAGGCCGACCTCGACCCCGACGCCGCCGAAGCCGACCTCGACCCGTCCCACTTCTCCGAAGTCCTCCACAACGTTGTCCAGAACTCCATCGACGCCATGCCCGAAGGCGGCACACTCAGCGTCTCTACCAAGAAGGTCGACGGCACCTGCGAAGTGGTGATTGCCGACACCGGCCCCGGGATTGCCGCCGAGGACGCCTCACAGGTCTTTCTGCCCTTCTTCAGCACCAAAGAACGCGGGATGGGCCTGGGTTTGTCGACCGCCATGCGCATCGTGCAGCAGCACGACGGCGATCTCAAGATAGTTGACCGGCCAGAGGGCGGCACCGCATTCGCCGTGTCCGTCCCTGCAACAAGGGCTCACCATGAAAACGATTCTAGCGATTGACGACGAACCCAGCGTCCGCCAGTCCTTCCGCATGATGCTCGAAGACCGGTACCGCATGCTCTTCGCTGAAAACGGACGCGAAGGCCTCGCGATACTCGACAAGCATCACGTGGACCTCATCCTCCTCGACCTTACCATGCCCTACGTGAGCGGCATGGACTTCCTCGCCGAGATGGAAAGGCGCGGCGAAGACGTCCCCGTCATCGTGGTTACCGCCTCAAACTCCGTTACCAGCGCCGTCGCCGCCATGAAGGCTGGGGCCTATGAATACGTCATCAAGCCCTTCGAGATCGACGAAGTTCTCCTGCTCGTGGCGCGCACCCTCGCCCAACATCTCGAACAAAACGAACTCACCGTACTCCGCCAAGCCAGTGCCAGTGGATTCGACGCCCTCATAGGCGACTCGCCTACATTCCTACGCGCCGTGCAGATGGCCCGACAGGCCGCCGACGTCGACTCCACCGTTCTCATCACCGGAGAGAGCGGAACCGGCAAAGACATGCTTGCGCGCGCTATTCAGTCCAGCGGGAAACGCGCCGACCACGCCTACGTCGCCCTATCCTGCTGCGCCATTCCCGCCCAGTTGTTCGAGAGCGAGTTGTTCGGCCACGGGAAGGGCGCCTTCACCGGCGCCACCGAGCGCCACCTGGGCAAGATGCAAGTCGCCGATGGCGGCACCCTGTTCCTCGACGAAATCGGCGAAATGCCGCTCGAAGCGCAGCCCAAACTGCTCCGCGCACTCCAGGACGGCACCTTCTACCCACTGGGGAGTACCAAGTCGATCGAAGTTGACACCCGCATCATCTGCGCCACCAACCGCAACCTCCCCGACGAGATTCGCAACGGCAACTTCCGCGAAGACCTCTTCTACCGCGTCAACGTCCTACCCATCGAGATGCCCCCGTTGCGCCAACGGCGCGAAGACATTCCAAAGCTCGCCGCCTTCTTTGTCGCCAAGCACGCGCCGCGCGTCAACTCCAAGATCGTCACATTCGAGCCCGGCGCCATGTCCATGCTCATGTCCTACTCATGGCCCGGCAACGTGCGCGAGATGGAGAACACCATCGAACGGATTCTCGTGTGCAACCGCGACAAAGCAGTCATCACCGACGAATGCCTGCTCGGCATTCTGCCCAACGCCGCACCCGAGAAAGCCTCCGGACTCACCGAATTCGAGGGGCTTCCCATCGAAGAAGCCGTCAACCGCCTCGAACGCCACCTCATCGAGCGCGCCCTCGAGCGCAGTGGTCACGTGCAATCACGCGCCGCCGACCTGCTCGGAACCACCCGCCGTATCCTCAAGTACAAGATGGATCAACTCGACATCGACAACGGCGGCGCCAGGGAAGCCGAGATCGCCTGAGCCGGTCCCGTTCCACCACGCCGCCGCCCAGCCTCTGCGCGATGCCGCACGCGTTTCATGGCCAACATTTGCCAAGACATAAGTTGCATCAACCATGAGGCAATACACTAGCACAAGTACCGGCCGCACGCGGCCCGATCGCAAGGAGTAGTCAGATGAGCGTCACCGTAGTCGGATCCATCGCCCTCGATACCGTAGAGACCCCTTGGGGTAAGAACGAAGACGGCCTCGGCGGCGCCGCCACCTACTTCTCCCTCGCCGCCGCCCACTACGCACGCGTCCACCTTGTCGGCGTCGTCGGCGAAGACTTCCCGCCCGAACACGTCCAGCTACTCGAATCCAAGGACATCGATATCGCCGGCCTCGATACCGCCCCAGGCGGCACTTTCCGATGGAGCGGCCGCTACCACGAAGACGTCAACCTCCGCGACACCCTCGACACCCAACTCAACGTATTCGAACAATTCCACCCCGAACTGCCCGCCGCCGCACGCAAAGCCCCCTATCTCTTCCTCGGTAACATTCACCCCTCGCTCCAGGCCGAGGTTCTCGACCAATCCGCCGCCCGGTTCGTCGCGCTCGATACCATGAACCTCTGGATCGACACCACCCTCGACGGCCTCAAAGCCGTCCTGCGCCGCGTCGACTGCATCATCATCAACGACTCCGAAGTCAGAGAACTCACCGGAGAAAACAACCACATCCTCGGGGCCAAAGCCGTCATGGATCTCGGCCCCCGCATCGTCGTCATGAAGAAAGGCGAACACGGCTGCCTCCTGCTCGATGCCGACGGTATCTTCGCCGTTCCCGCATTTCCCCTCGATAACGTCGTCGACCCCACCGGCGCGGGCGACACCTTCGCCGGCGGCTTCATGGGCTATATCGCCAGCAAAGAACAAGAAGACGACGCCACCCTCCGCGAAGCCGTCATCCACGGCTCCGTCGTCGCCTCCTTCACCTGTGAAGCCTTCGGCCCCGATCGCGTCGCCCAAGTCAGCACCGGCGAGATCCAGCAACGCTACCAAGCCTTCGCCCGACTCACCGCCTTCTAGTGTCGCGTCTCGTAGTTGGCGCCACTTATGTTTTGGCGAATGTCGGCCATGAAAAGCGTACGGCAGTCTCGTCATCCCCGGGCAAGGGGTTGCAACCCCTTGTCTTCTCTGAACTTGTCTGATTGTGTGCCTTCATCAAGATAAGATGCAACAGGATGAGTCAATGCGCTGACACCAGATGCTCACTTGCACGCAACCAATCGTTCGGGGCTCCGAATCAGGCTTGCGCCAAACCCTATGCTTGGTGCATACTTGCGACGAGGCAAAGCGCCACGGCAGCGACGCAGCGTGATACGGAGGGTGGGCATGGAGCTAGCGACAACGCGCTTCGGCACGATCCAGTGCGAACCGGATTCGGTGCTCACATTTACGCAACCGATCATCGGGTTCCAGGGCTTTCGCCGTTTTGTTGTTCTGGCGGGGCCCGAGGGGAGCCCCGTCAAGTGGCTACAATCCACCGAATCCGAAGAACTCGCCTTCCTCATCATGGACCCGAAGATCGCTGTGCCCGACTACCGGGCCGAGGTTGGGGCGGCGGTACTTACTGAACTGGCGGCCGGCAGCATCGACGAACTCGATGTCTACACCCTGATTGTCGTGCCACAGGATCCCTCCCAGGTGCGCACCAACCTCCGAGCGCCGATCCTCGTCAATCCGAAGCAGCGCCTCGCCAGACAGATCGTGCTGGATCGTAGTGAGTATCCGATCCAGTTCTTCCTGACCCAGACGTTGTCGCCGGGAGAATCACAGGAGGTGGTTCATGCTCGTACTGACTCGTAAGGAAAACGAGAGCATCATGATCGGCAACGACGTCGAGGTGAAGGTGCTCGACCTCAAAGACAACCAGGTCAAGCTCGGGATCGTCGCTCCCCGTCACATATCGGTGCACCGTCACGAAGTCTACTTGGCCATACAGGCCGAGAACGCCGAAGCCGCATCACCCGCCGCCGCCGAAGACGTGGCCAAGTTCATACCACACTAGCGTTCAGACTCCCAGGAAGGAGATTCTACATGGACGTACGAGTCGACAGCCAAGCCCATCCTTCCCGCCCGCAAGACGAAGGCGATGCCCTGGCCGTGCTGGCCCAGGTAAGTGAAGCGCTCCGCGCCCGGGGACGGGCCATCATGAGCGTCAAGATCGACGGGGAAGCCGTGTCCGCCGACCGGCTCGCCGACGTGTTTGGGGGCAAGCAACCCGATGACCTCGGGCTGGTCGAGGTCGAATCCGAGGACATCCAGGCCCTTGTCCAGAGCAGTCTCAACGATTTGGAGAGCCTGCTGCCCGAACTGCCCGGCGTATGCCACCAACTGGCCGGGGAATTCCAAGGAGAGACCCCCGAAGCCGGTTTCGAACCGTTCCACCGGTTTGCCCTCATCTGGCAGACCATCAAAGAGCGCGAGATCATGGTCGCTAACGCCCTGAACGTCGATTTGGCCTCCCTCGACGTGGGCGCGGTGTCCATTCCCACCATGCACCGCGAACTCAACCAGTTCCTCGACGAATGTGCCGAGGCCCTCAAGACCGGCGACTGCGTGGTGCTGGGCGACCTGCTCGAGTACGAACTCGCGCCGCGCGCGGAGGCCGAGATGGGCATCGTGGCCGCGTTGAGGGAACGCGCGCGCGCCGAGCGTGCCTAGTCGTGGCTGGGCCACGGGTTCTCACATTCAACTTCCATGAGCCTTACCTCTGGCTGATGGCCAAGACGGGGTTCGACTTCACCATCGGATCCTATGACGACCCCGCCCTGGCGCGGGAGTGGCACACCCACTATCGCCCGATCCCCTCCAACATGACCATCGTCGGCGAGTCCGCGTGGCGCGCCGGCCTCGATAACGGCCAGTTCGACGTCGTCGTCGCCCAGAACGAGTCCAACGCGGCAACCCTTCACCGCTACGAAGTGCCCGCCCTGCTCGTCTGTCACAATCGCCGTACCTTTCTCAGCACCACCGTGACCGGCGAGAATCGCGAAGACGTGGATGCGTATGCCCGCCTCCTCGAACGCTTGCAGGAGCGGTTCAAGTTCATCTTCATCTCCGAGTCCAAGCGAGACGACTACGGCATTCCGGGCGATGTTATCTTGCCCGGCATCGACGTCGAAGAGTTCGGCGGCTACACAGGCGAAGAGGCCCGCATACTGCGCGTCGGCAACATGATGCGCGACCGCAATCTCATGTTCGACGTCGATTTCCAGGAACGCGTATGCCAGGGACTCCCCAACCGGATCGCCGGTGTCGACCCCGCCATGCCCGACGCCCAGGAAGCCCGCTCGTTCGAAGATCTACTGCACCTCTACCGCACCCACCGCTGTCTCCTTCACGTGACTCGCGAGGAATACGAGGACGGTTACAACCTGTCCACCCTCGAGGCCATGGCATGCGGAATGCCCGTCGTCTCACTGGCCAACCGCACCTCGCCGTTGACCGACGGATTGGACGGTGTCGTTTCGGCGCACGCCGAAGTGTTGCGCGGCCGGCTCGTGGAACTGCTCGACAACCCCGAGCTTGCCCGGATCCTCGGTGCGAGAGGGCGCGAGACCGTGGCTCGGAAGTTTCCCATCGGCGCCTTCGTAGAGAACTGGCGCCGGGTCATCGAGACCGCCGCCGAGAGCGGCCAACGCAAGACCCGGCGTACCCTCAAACCCAAATCGCTGCGGATCGCCATGCAGTACATCGCCAACCCCATCACGACGGCCCGCTACCTGGAGCAGGCCGCACGCCGGCATCATGAGGTGGTGACGGTTGGGTTCCGTTCCCCCGAAGAGGTGCTCGAGCTATGGGGATTCCGGCCCCCGTATCCCGACTACCCCGCGCAGGACGTCGACCTGCCGCTCTATGCGTCCTGCAAGGAATGGGCCGAACGTCTGCCCGGCGGGTTCACTCCCGATCTGTTCCTTTGGGTGGACTCCGGCGCGAGCCGCCCTCCGGATGGCCTCGACACGCTCAGCATTTCCAAGGTTTGCTACTTGATTGATACGCACGTGTCCGCCGAGCTGCGTCTGGCGATGGCCCAACCGTTCGACTTTGCATTCATGGCCCAGAAAGCCCACCTCGATGCGTTCAAATCGGCTGGAGTCGAGGATGTCTTCTGGCTCCCTCTGGCATGCTGCCCCGAATTGCATGACGTGCCCGGCACGGCTCGGACCCGTGACGTGGCCTTCGTCGGAAGCACCCAAGGAGACCCCAGTGGCCGGCGTGCCCGGATTCTGGAGGAGGTCGCCGGCCGCTTTCCCAACAACCACATCGGCATGGCCTGGCCCGACGAGATGGCGCGGATCTATGCCCAGTCCAAAATCGTCGTCAACACCTGCGTTGCCCGGGATCTCAACATGCGCGTATTTGAGGCCTTGGCTTCCGGCGCTTTGCTCATCACCGATGAAGCCGACGGCCTTGAAGACCTGTTCGAAGACGGTGTCCAGCTTGTCGTATACCGCCGCGACGAAGATCTGCCCGGCCTCATCCAGCGCTATCTCGAAGACGACGGCGCTCGTGAACGTATCGCCGCGGCAGGAAAGTCCCTCGTGCTCGAACGCCACACCTATGCTCACCGGATCGACGAGATGCTCGCGCAAATCCCGCGCCGAACCGGAGGCGGTGGCGTCACCGGCGAGTCCTGGTTCTCCGCTGGCGGCTACTATCGCAAATCCCGGCCCGACTTGGCCCGGTTCGTGCCCCCATCGGTCCGCCGCGTGCTCGATGTTGGCTGCGGCTGCGGCGATTTTGGGCGCCTGCTGAAAAGCCACGGCGTCAAAGAAGTCCATGGTATCGAGAGCGTGGAACGGGCCTGCGAGATCGCCCAGGGAGCCCTCGACGGCGCCGTGCTGGGCAGCATTGAGGAAATGGAACTCCCCTACGAAGACGGATACTTCGACTGCATCACCTTCGGCGACGTTCTTGAGCACCTGGTCGATCCGGCCGCCGCCTTGCGCAAAGTCACCCGCGTGCTGGCCGACGACGGATTCATCCTCATGAGCATTCCCAATGTCCGCTTTTATGCGATTGTGGGCATGTTGGGCAACGGCCGTTGGCAATACGTCGACGCCGGTATCATGGACCGCACACATCTGCGATTCTTCACGGCCCACGAGATGCGCGAGTTGGTCGAGGACGCAGGGCTCGAGGTGCTGGAAATCGACGCGTTGTCCTACCTGAAGCCCGGGCGGATCGATTCGCATGGGGTGCATCACCATTACCCCCAGAGACGAAGCCGACTACCGCGACCTGATCACCTATCAATACCGTGTTGTCGCCGGCAAGCCCGGCATCGACCGTCTCGCCAAGGCCCGCGCCGCCCTCGAAATCCGTCACAACGAGGTCGCCTGCATGCTGGCCGCGGATGCCTACGGCGTCGATGAGTTCGATCGCAAACGCATCATGGCTATCGCGGCCGCCCGCTGTGGTCTGACTGCCCAGGCGATGGGCTTATGCCGCGAAGCGCTCGAATTGCGCCCCGACGACGCCGAACTCGTGGGCGAGTTGGGCATTCTGCTTGTGGCCACGAACCGCGCAGACGAGGCGAAGACCTATC
Organism: Nitrospiraceae bacterium; assembly: GCA_011682535.1. Classification (GTDB taxonomy): domain Bacteria; phylum Hydrogenedentota; class Hydrogenedentia; order Hydrogenedentales; family SLHB01; genus JAACEL01. The sequence continues at coordinate 10,731 of JAACEL010000147.1, forward strand.
TGGAGCGAGCGCTCCAACTCGAACCCGGCAACGACCGCTTTATGGGCGCGTCCGGCCTCGTGCATCTGCTCGAGGGACGCTTGGACGAGGCGATGGCCTGTTTCGAACGTGCGCTCGAAGACAGTTATGACAACGTCGCCCTGCTCGACCACTATGCGAGCGTGGCGGACGAACTCGGCCGCTCGGAAGACGCCGCCGGGCTCATCCAGCGCTTCGCCGACTTTCACGCAGGGAGCAGCGGCGTTACTTGCACCTATGCCGAGGTCCTGATGAAACTGAAGCGTTGGGACGAGGCGCGAGATCGTCTGGAGAACTTCCTGTTGCTCTCGCCGGGCAACCAGGATGTCCAGGCGCTCCTCGACTCACTCGACCAGCCTGAGACGCGATGACGGCATGGCAGCGCCACGTCATGCATTGGTTAGGAACGTATGAAACCGGCTCCACAATGGCTTGAAGAACTGGCGAACGCCGCCCCCGACGACAACGTACACGTGGTCGAGGGACGCGGTGGCGAGCCGACGCTCAAAGTCGGCAACGTCTTCTTGCACAGCCGCTATCGCCCCCGCGAAGAGGCTGCCCGCCTCATCGAATCCGCCGGTCTCGATCTCCAACGCCCCATCCTCGTCGTCGGTCTCGGTCTGGGGTACCATGTCGCCGAACTCCTGGCGCGCGACGCCGAAGTCGCCGTCCTGGAGCCCTCACCCGCCGTGGCGAAGCTGGCCCTGGAAGGGCCACTGCGCGATACGGAGGTGTTGCTGGGCGTGGGGGATCTGGACGACATCGCTGCCACCGGCGCCTTCGACGCCTTTGCAGGCCGTATACCCCAGACACTCGTTCACCCGCCCACCGCGAAGATCCATCCCGAGTTCTGCGACCGCGCCGTCGCCACGACGGCGAAAGCCGCCTTGGGGAAGCAGAGACTGCGCATCGCCGTTGTCGGCCCGATGTACGGCGGCTCACTCCCTATCACCGGCTACCTCGAGCGGGCCTTCCGCGCACTGGGCCACGTAACCCTCAACATCGACAACAGCCAGGCCTGGCCGCTGTATCAGGCCGCCACTGAGGGCGTTCAGAGCGAGACCGGCTCCGCGCAACTGGGCAATCTCCTGGCCCACTTCCTCAGCGAATGGACCTATGCCCGAGTAGCCGAATTCGCTCCCGACATCTGCATTGTCATGGCCCAAGCCCCGGTCGGCCCACGTTTTCCAGCGCGGTTGGCCAAAGAGGGCATCGTCACCGCCTTCTGGTACGTCGAGAACTGGCGCCACTTCCCCTATTGGCGCGAACTAGCCCCACTCTACGACTGCTTCTTCCATATCCAGCCCAGAGAGTTCGAAGACCAACTCACCCAAGCCGGATGTCCCTGTCACGCCTTCGTCCAGACCGCCTGCGACCCCGAGATCCACAAACCCGTCGAGCTTACCGAAGACGAACAGGACGAGTTTGGCTGCGACCTCAGCTTCGCCGGCGCCGGCTACACCAACCGCATCGAAATCTTCAAAGGCATGACCGACTACGACTTCAAGATCTGGGGCGTGGGGTGGGGGGCCAAGGAACTGACACCTCTCCTGTGCCACGCCGAGGAGCGCTTCACGCCCGAGCGCTTCACCAAGATCGTCGCCGGCTCGAAGATCAACCTCAACCTCCATTCCAGCGCCGTCCACATGGGTGTTGACCCCAAGTGCGATGCCATCAACCCCCGCGTCTTCGAGATCGCCGCCTGCGGCGGGTTCCAGTTGTGCGACCCCTGCATCGGACTCGACGCCCTGTTCGACTTCGACACCGAGTTGCCCGTCTACCGCGACCTCGCCGGACTGCGGGCCCAAGTGGACCACTTCCTCGCCCATCCCGACGAGCGCCGCGAGTTCGCCCGACGCGCACGGCAGCGCGTGCTGCGCGACCACACCTACGAGCACCGAGCCCAGGAAATGCTCGACTGTATCCTCGAACACTACGGCGGCCGTCTCCTGCGCAAAGGCGTCCGCATCCAACACACCATGGCCGAAATGGCCGAGCGCGTCGGGCCGGAAACGCCTCTCGGAACCTATCTGGCCTCACTGCCGCCCGACTGCCTGTTTACGCATGAGAACATCAACGATCTGCTCGTCTCGGCCACCAACAAGATGACCTATCCCGAGCAGGTTTTCGTCTACATGCGCGAAGTGCGCAACTTCGCCGAACTGCTGCTGTCGCAGAAACGATGAGTATGCGGATCCTCGTATCACAGACGACCCGGATGGGGGACGTGTTGCAGACGTCCCCGCTCATCCGAGCCATACGCCACACGCACCCCGACGCCCATATCGCCATCCTGGTGCGCCGCATGGGGCGCGCCGTCGCCGAGCGCAACCCCGACATCAACCAGATCTACGTCTACGACGAAGACACCATGTTTCTCGCCATGCGCGCCCAGGACTCTAATCGCCTCCTGAAGGCCTACGAGGCGGCGGAGGCCTACGTGCAGATGCTGCGCGACGGCCATTTCGACATGGCGTACAACTGCACCCACAGCATCTCGTCCGCCATGCTGCTCAAGCTCGCCGGCATCCCCAAAGTCATCGGCGCGCACCTCAGCGACGACTGGGAGTTCGTGCTGCGCGGACCGTGGACCAACTACTTCTTCACCAGCGTGTTCCAGCGCAAGTACAACGACCTCAACCTCTGCGAGATCACACGCCGCTACATTCCCGAAGCGCCCCTTTCGCGCGAGTTGATCTTCGCCGTGAACGATGCCGATCGTCAATACGTGCGCGAGCTGCTGGACACCCATGGCGTCGCCGGCGGCGACTTCGTCGTCTGCTTCCAGTTGGGCGCCAGCGAGGACAACAAGCGCTGGTCCGAAGAACACTTCGCTACCCTCGCCAAGATGCTCGTCGAAGGCCGCAAGGCACGCGTCTTCCTGCTGGGCGTCAAAGAGGAGTCGGCGTTCGGCGAGATCTTCGAGCAGCACGCCCCCGGCATCGCCGTACATCTGTTCGGCGAGACCTCGCTGCCGCAAGTCGCCGGCCTGCTCGAACGCGCCAACCTGCTCGTTACCAACGACACCGGCACCATGCACCTGGCCACCGCCGTCGGGTGCCCGATCGTGTTGGTCAGTGTGGGTTACGTGCACTTCCGCGAAACCGGCCCCTACGGCCCCGGCTACTGCGCCATCGAGTGGCGCCGGGCCGAGGTGGGCCGAGCCGACAGCGTGCCCGGCGCGCTCGCCGAGCGCACCCGCCTACGTCCCGAACAGGTGCTGCGCGTCGTCGACCTCGTGCTCGAAGTCGACCGGCACGCCATGGCCCCGCAGATGCCGATGGACGCCGAGATGGCCAACGTCGACGTGTACCGCACGCAATTCGCGCCCGACGGCTGCCTGCAGTGGTATCCCGTGTTGCGCCGTCCGATGTCCCGCCTCGACTTCACCCGCGCCGCCTACCGGGCGATGTGGCTCGATCACCTCGGCGTGCAACGCGACCCCGACGTGGAACGTGAAAGTCTGGCGCTGCTACTGGGGCACTACGCCCAAGAGAACCCCGACCCCGTGGGTGATTGGTGCTCGGACCTCACGGCCATCTTCGAGGAGTTGACCGAAATGGCCGAGCGGGGCGCCGCCACCAGCGAGGAACTGCTGCACCTGATACGTCTGCCCGGCGGTGCGCGCCAGGCCCAGCCTTCCGTCGCCGCCATCATGGCCCTCGACGAGGAAATGCGCCTGTTCGGCGAATTGCACGAAGAGGCCAAGCCGCTCGTCAAGATTGGCCAGTTCGAGCGCGATAATCTCGAAGGTTACGACCCCGTTTCCCTGGCCGAGACCACCCTACAGATCTACCAGGATTGCCTGACTCGCGCGCGTTTGTTCCTGGCCAAGGTCGCCCGCATGGCCGCTATCTGGTCGCGCTGACCTTGAAATCGAGTCTCAAGATGCAATCCCCCCAATCCTCCTCATGGATCATCCTACAGCTCCCGCACTTAAACGGCCGGAAGCGCGACTCCGCGCAAGCAGATTCGCCTCGTTCTTTCCCAGGGCCGAGCCAAGCACGAAGTGTATGACCCCTAACGCCCTATTTCCTCGCCTTGCTGGCCTTCTTCGGTGTACTCTTCCGCCAGCCTTTCTGACGCCCAACCGGCAGCGCGCGAACCCGGCGGCCAAGCA
>JAACEL010000010.1 GCA_011682535.1 Nitrospiraceae bacterium
CTCGCCTTAGCTCGCTATGGCTGCGTTCTTGTTCCTTGTCAGGCTTGTCCTCACTGTCGCAGATAGACGACATCTCAATCGTGAAACGCTCTAAAGCGCGCGGCCCCGCATGCGCTCGTTGGCGGCCGCCACCGCCCTGAACACATAGCTGCGCTTGTTGTCGGCGGTCATGTTGATGAACGAGTCCTGGGCGGGATAGTCGTACACCCAGACGGCCGACAGCGGCACGCCGGTCTTCTCGATGGCGGCGATCATGGCCAAACAATGCTGCCGGGCCACCTCGAAGCTCTTTTCGTTCTCCAAATCGGCCTGTCCAAATTCACCCACAAACAGCGCCTTCCCCGTCTTTCTTGAAGCCCCCATACACAGGGACAGGATTTCCTCGTAGGTCGTCTTCTCCTTTCCATACCTTCCGTCAAGGTCGAAGGGATAAAGGTGCACGGAAATCAGATCGCACGGGTCGGGGGTCACATCGATCAGGTTAGTCTGAAACTCCTCCGCGCTGTCACGAATCCAGGTTCCCTCGAAGCGCTGGTGTTGCGCACTAGGCCGCGGCAGGCTGTGCCCGGTAGTGATGGGCCGGCGCGGATCGATCTTGCGAATGGTCTTGGCGAACTCGCGGCAGGCGACGACCCACATGTCGTGGGTCATCTCATCGTTCTCGCTGCGCGTCTCGGGAGTCCCCCAGTGGGGCACGATCGGCGGCCGGCACTCTTTGGCGTTGGGCAGGTCGGCGGCAAGACTGAACTCGTTACCCAGTTCCCACGCCCAGATGGCGGGGGAATCGGCGTAACGGCCCACAACTTCGCCCACGTATTGACGCATGAAAGCAATGGTCTTGCTGTCGGGGTTCCCCCACTGGTTACAGGGCTCGCCGACTAGGTCGGGCACGGTCGGATAGAACCAGCACAGACTGGGAATCAGGCCCAGCCCCCGCTCTTCGGCCGCCTTCACCACCCCGTCCATGCGCGTGAAAAAAGCCTCCTTGTCTTCACGGTAGAGGGCGTAGTCCTTGGGCCAGAACCCGCAGGCCATGAAGCGTGCAAACGGGATCTTGGCTTTGACCAGTTCGTCCATCCCGGCCCTGTAACTGGTGTCGTTGGGATCGGCGAGCACGCGGCTGAACGCGCTGAAGTAGTTCACGCCCATGCCACGGAACGGCTCGCCGTCCTTGAGCACCACGCCGCCCTCGCCAATGCGCAAGCCGGGCGCAGCCGGTTCTGCCACGCCCCCCGTTGCACACCCCAGACACACCATGACTGCGGCCCCCAACACACCAGATACTCTCAACACGCCGTAGCCTCCGGGCGATCACTCTTCCACGATGAAGCCGTGATACAAGCCCATGTAGTACGGCAGGAGGAAGACGGCGCCGTCGGACAGGCCGTGGCCGCTTCCGCCGCTGTCGAGTTGCCAGGGGTCGCAGTTCCAGTGGTTGAACTGGCGCTCGTCTACCGGCAACACGAGTCCGTTCGTCCGATAGCCCTTGCCCTCGGCGCCGCCTTCGCGGCGGTATTCCGGCAGTGGGATGATGTCCTTGCGGTGGCTGTTCTGCAGCCGCCAGTCGACGAGGTCGAGGGGGAAACGCTTGAGCGTGTCCAGCGACTCTTCAAGCCAGTTGCCGGTGGGGGTCAGGTCGAACATCCCCCAAGGATCCTTGAACTGCCCGCCCGTGCTGACGCCCGCGTAGCAGAAGTTGAAGAAGGGATTCAGTTCGGGCTGTTCGAGGGCCCAGTAGTTATTGAACGAGTAGCCCGCCATGGCCCGCACGATCGGGTCGGGCGAGTAGCGCACCAGGTTGTAGAAGCTCATGAACGCCATCTCGTCGTCGGACTGGTTGTTCGAGCCGGGGCCGAACTGATTCTTGGGGTACATGAGATTCATCGCGTACCCGTGGTCGTTGACGAGGGAGTTGAAGGCGTCCACGTACTTCTGGTCGCCCGTCATGTGATGGGCGGTCGCGATGTAGGACAGCATGCTGAGCGAATTCAGGCCGCGTTCGGGATACCACGCCGGGTTGCCATTGAGTTGGGAGGGGCTGTAGACCGCCCAGCGCGTCGGCTTGCCGTCCCAATCGACGAGGCAGTAATCACGCTCGATCATGTGATCCGTCATACCCACGACCACGTCGCGCACGCGCTGCTTCTCCTCCTCCGTGTCGGCGACAAGGTCGTAATACAATGCGTTGAAGAAATAGTGTCCGTCCAATTCGTCCGAACTGGTGTCGCACTTCCAATACCACTTCCCGTCGGCGCTGGTGGGCCAGCGGGGATATATGACCTTCCATAGCGCGTCGCCCTTCTGCGACTGCTTGTCCTTTTCGATGGTGTAATGCTCTTCGTTGGGGTTCCAACCATCAGTGGGCAGGATCGAACGCGCCACGAAACCGGGCAACGCGGGCGGGTTGCCTCCCTGCGTGACGACGCTCAAGAAGCGGAGCGCCTCGAAGGCGTCCTTGGCTCGTTTCTTCGCTTCGGGCGCCTTCGTGGCGGCATAGGCGAAACACTCGCCCGCACCATACATAGCCGTCCACAGGCCGTCGTTGTCGCTGTCGTGGTTCGACCACTCCGACTTGTCGCCGGGCTTGGCCAGACTCGCTTCGAGCACGTAACCGTGCTCCGTGCGGCGGTTGTACTTGTCGATTTCCTCTTCGTAAAACCGAGCCTTCTCGCTCAGGCGCATCGGCCGCCGCTCGATAAGGCCCACGCCCTTGGCCGTGGCAAACCAGGCGTCGCCGTTGTCGTTGACGGCGATAGCGCGCACGTCGTCGCCCGGTAGCCAGCGCAGCCCCTGGCGATAAGCCCAGTGGCTGCCGTCGAACCGGATGGCGCCCTTCGGCGTGCCGAACCACACCGCGCCATCGCCACCCGCGGCCGCGCACGTGAAATCATCATACGGCAGACCATCCTTACCCGTATAGAGCGACCAGGCGCCGTCCGTCCCCAAACATCCCACGCCCTGCGGCGATGCAAACCAGAGACGGCCAAGGCTGTCGGCCACGAGAGCGCGCACGTCGTACAGCGCCCAAGAGCGCGCACCCGCGCGCGGCATGACGGCCTGCCACGAGGCGCCATCTTCGGAGCGGAACAGGCCAGCGGCCGTGCCCGCGTAGGTCTGCGAACCCAGTTTGACCGACGCCGTCACGGCCTCGCCGTCAACGGTGCCCAGAGACGTCTCGGCGGCGGCATCGCATGCCGTCCAAGCGCCGTCCGCGAAGCGAACCGCACCACCGGCCGTCGTCGCCACGACCGCACCGGTTGCATCCAAAGCGATCCCCGTCACGTCCGCGCTCGGCAAGCCGTCGGCCTCACCGAAAAAGGTCCGTACTTCCTGTTTGAAAACACCCACCGCAAGAGACGGCACGTCGGCCTTCCCCTGCGCCTGCGCGCCCGCGCCGGCCGTCATCGCCAGCAACCCCACAAAAAGAAACGCCATGCTCCAGTGACTCATCGCTACAACCTCCGCTGTGGTTCGACTATCCGGCTCAAAAGGGCACGAGGAAGGCGCATCTCAAAGCGAGCCGCGACGCGGCCCTCCCGCAGAACCAGCATCGCATTGTACAGGAAGGCATGGCCGAAGAGTCAATGGCGGAGAACTGAAGAAAGAACCCACGGATCTGGCCTCATATGGAACCAGAACCGTGTGCTTTCTGCCATGGGTGGCACCCGTAACCTTCGTTTGGATCTGGCGGAGTACTGCAGATAAGGCTCGTATTCGCGGCGGGAGCACTTGAGGATCCACGTGGGTTTCCTATCCCCGAACTCTGTTTCCCCGTGGATACTTGTGACCTCTATAGCCTTCCTGCAACGCGCCTCATCCTCTCTCATGCCGCTTCCTGGATCGCCTTCGCATCGGCCCCAGCCTCACTTCTTGGGCTGTTTGATCTTGATGTCCTTGGCGAGGGTGACGCCGGTCTGTTTCTTGACGACTTTGCAGATGGCGTATCGGTCCTCGACTTCGGTGACTTCGAGGATGGCGAGCTTCTTCTCGCGGTAGGCGATGGTCTTGCCGCCGGCCTCGATGGGGGCGCCTTTCTCGATGGCTTCGTAGGCTTGCCCGACCACGACACCGTGCTGCGCGCCGATGTTGATGATGACGGCGTTCTCGTCGGCGGCGTCGGCGATGAGGCCTTTGAGCTGGCGACCGTTCACGACCTTGGCGATGACGTCGAGGGCCAGCGCATCGACCAACGACCGCAGGTCGGCGTAGTCGCTGAGGCTCTGGGTAAACTGCGCAGCCATCTGAGTGGTCTCGGTGTCGATGAGGCGGAGGTACATCATGGTGTCGGAGCCGAGACGGCCGAAGTCGACGAAGCCCAGCATGCGGGCGGACAGCACCTTGCCGAGTTGCAGTTGCGTGTCGGGACTGGTGAGTTCGGATGCGCCGAGCTGCAGCTCTTGCAGGAGCTTGTCGAGGACTTCGCGCTCGACGACGCGCACGGTGTCGTTGGCCTGGAGCCGGGCTTCGAGTTCGCGGCGGAGCACGACGCCGGTGCCCGCGCGCTCGAAAAAGACGCCCTGTCCCTGCGCGGACGGCAGAAACGCCAGTACGACGGGCGGCGAAGTCCAGTCGTCAATCGCTTGGTCCTTACCGGCGGCCTTGAGCGCCTCGTAGCGCTCGCGGAGATCGGCGATCTGGGCGCGGACGAGTTCGCCGCGTTTAACGTCGTTGGCTTCACTCATCTCGCGCTGGATCTGTTGGAGCATCGTGGCCACGAGTTCGTCGTCGCGCAGAGACTGGGCCTTTTCGAGCACACTGGCAGCGGCTTCAAGGTCGCCCTGGTCGCGCAACGCCGCGCCTTCGTTGCTCAGCGCGGTCACGTTCAACGGGTCGATCGCGACGGCCGCGCGGTACTGCTCGACGGCCCCATCCGTGTCGCCTTGCTCGTGCTTGACGCGTCCGAGGCTGTTGACGGCCTCCGACTTTTGCCAGTCGTTCGCGTTCTGGCCGATGGCGGTTTCGAGCGCCGCGGCGGCCTCATCAAGCTTGCCAGACTGGGCAAGCGCCTTGCCTTTCACCGTCGCGGCATAACCGTTGTCAGGCGACGCTTCATCGGCGATCGCGATGGCCTTGTCGTATTTGCCACGCCGGAGGGCAACGCTGGCGAGTCCTTCCTTCGAGTCGATGCGGCCGAATTCCTTCTCCGCCTCGTCGAGCTTACCCTCGGCTTCGAAGGCAAAACCCATCGTGTTACGCGCGTCCTTCTCCGTCTCACCCGCGTCGATAGCTTCCTCGGCCACCGCGCGAGCCTCCTTCGTCTTCCCGGCACGCAAGAGACTCTCTGCAATGTCGTTGATCAGGTCGGCCTCGGCGTCGCCGCTGCCGGATAGAGCGTTAAGCACCGTTTTCTGGCTGGTCACGACGAGGGTTACGGGAAGAGTCGGTACGGGCGCATAGCGCTCCAGTTCGGGCGTCTTCTGGACGATCTGATAGTCGATCCGAAGCTCTTCGGCGTATTTCTTCAACGCGGCCTCGTTGTCTTTCCAACCGACTCCCACAATGCGGATGCGTCCCTTGTCGCCCCCGTAGAGCCGCTCGAGGCGGCGGAGTTTGGCGGCGACCTCCTCACCTGAGCGCGTCGTGAAGAAGAACAGGATGATCAGGTCTGGCTTGGCTGCAACGATGGCATCGAGGTCGACCGGATTCTGAGCAAGGTCGACCGCTTTGAACGAGGGCACCGTTTCGCCCTTCAGGGGCACCGCCCATGCCGCGGCGCCGCACAGCGTCAAACTCAACGCGCACACGACCATCAGAGTCGCGGGACGACGGAACATAACCCTACCCTCCACAATATGTTACACCCCAAATAACGGGTCGGCGACATCCTGCGCCAACCACATGAGGAAGATTGTACCACAAAGAAAGCAGTTGTGGACGGGGCAACGGCTATTCAGGAACCTTCGTGAGCACCACCAAATCGATGACGAAGTCTTCCTTGCCGGTGAGGGCCGCGTCCGACGTTTCGATCTGCATCGCATATCTTTCGCGGATGAACTCGACTCGGACACTCCTCGGGGGGGGATCCAAGTACTTGATCGTGTCGCCCTTGAAGTTCTTGAAGGTGAACACCTCCCCCGTATCGAGGTCGATCACATTCATGGTGACAGCGCCATTCGTATTGAGGCCAGCGGCCTCGTAGTCCCCTTTGCGTGCCGCATCTGCTGCTTCCGCCGTCTCGGCCAGGACAATGAGCCCAACGTCCACTTTCCTGATGCGCGGCCCGCTCGCCGATTGCAGCCACAACGCCCCTGCGAGCAGGGCAAGCACCGCGGCAAGCCCCACGAGCACCAACGACAGACGCGACCGCTTGGGCGCCGCGCCCACCGGCGGACACTTCATAACGGCGGTGGACGCGTCGGCGGCACTGAGCGCGGAGGGCTCGGGCTGAGGAGGGGGACCGGAAGCCGTCACGTGGGTAGCGGTGGCCTCAGGGTCGCTCAACACGACGGTCCCGGCAGTCTCGGACGCACTGGGAGCGAATCCCATGACGATGGGATCCGGATGTTCTTTGATGCTCTCACGCAGTGCGGCCGCCATGGCGGCGCCGGTCTGGTATCGTTGGCCGGGACTCTTGGCCATGGCTTTCATGACCACCTTACTGAGATGGTCGCAGCAGGCGTAGTTGAGTTCCTTGGGGCCGACGGGATCGACTTTGAGCACGTGGTGCATCACGGTGCTTAGGGCCTCGCCGGTGAAAGGCTTCTCGCCCGTCAGCATCTCGTAGACGATCACACCGACGGAAAAGAGGTCGGATCGGCCGTCGACCTTCTGTCCCATGAATTGCTCGGGGCTCATGAAATGGGGCGTCCCGATCAACGAACCTTCCTGCGTGAGATCGGAGTCGGTAACGTGGGCGATGCCAAAGTCGGCCATCTTGATGGTCCCGTCGGGCAGCGTCATAATGTTGGCGGGCTTCACGTCGCGATGGATGATGCCCTTTTCGTGGGCCGATGCGAGGGCTTCGCAGATCACGGCGCCGATCTCGGCGATTTCTTCGCAGGTCAGGCGTTGTCCGCGCGCGATGTAATCGCGCAGGGTACCGCTCTCGATGTACTCCATGGCCATGTAGGCCACGCCGTCCTGTTCGTCGGCGTCGTAGATAGTGATGATGTTGGGATGGCTGAGCGACCCCGCCGCGCGGGCCTCGCGAAGGAACCGTTTCATGAGTTCCTCGCCGCGTCCCGACGACTCCATCACGTCGCGGCGGGCGGTCTTGATGGCCACCCGGCGGCCGATGATGGGGTCGATGCCCTCGTACACCACACCCATGGCGCCCTTGCCCAGTTCCCGGACAATTTCGTAGCGCCCCAGCGCTTTTGGCATCTCCTGTTCCGGCACGAGTTTCGTTCCTCTAGTTTCGTTTTGCCGCCAATTTGTCGATCCAGCCCTGCACTTGCGGCGCGTCCGCCGCGTCTGGCGCGAGCTTCAGGTAGGTCCGAAAACGCTGAACGGCCTCGCGCGTCCGCCCGCGCGCCGCCAGCGTGAGCGCCAGGTTGTAGTACGCGGAGGCATAGGCTGGGTCCAGTTCCAGTGCCCGCGCAAAGGCCCGCTCCGCGTCCTCCAGGCGTTCGGCTTGGCGATAGGCCTCGCCGAGGTCGTTGTGGGCCGTGGCGCTGAGGGGCTTCAACCGCGTAGCCCGCTTAAAACAGGCCACCGCCTCCGATACGCGCCGCTCCGCCAGCAGGAGACGTCCGAAGTTGCGATGGGTCTCCACCGCATCCGGTCTAAGTTCGATGGCGCGTTCGTAGGCTGCGATGGCGCGCACGGTGTCACCGGCGCCCGTGGCCGCAACGGCCAAGTTGAACCAGGCTTCGTAGAACTCGGGTAACAACCGCACGGCCGCGCCATAGGCTTCAGCCTTTGTTTCGGCGGTGACGGCCGTCACGCCCCGGTTGTACGCGTCGATGGCGTGCCGCTCGACCTCAGTGATTCCGTCGGCGGCAATGACCTCGCCTTCCGCGTCGAGCGACAGATGGCCGCCCTCGCCCGGTACGGATACCCCATGGCGGCGCAGCAGACTGTAGGCGTTGTCGATAGGATTGACGAAGGTCACCCAGTCCTCGCCGCTCAACTCGCTGACGATCATCCCGACCAAGTTCCCGCGCTTGTCGAAAACAGGACCACCGCTCGAGCCCGGATCGGCGGGCAAATCGGTCTGGATCATGCGATAGCCTTTGTAGGTACGATTGGTGCTGGAGACGATACCGGCCACGATGGAGAATCCCAGATTATCCGGCGCGGCGATCGCCACGAGCGGCGAGCCGCTCCGCAGGCCCGAGACGCTTCCGATGCGCACAACGGCGGGCGGGGGCTGCGCGCATCGCAGTAGCGCAATCTCGCGAATGGGTTCGACGGCGACGACGGACACCGCATGCTGGCTGCCATCGAGGAATTTGGCGCGGAGACGTTCGACGTTGTCGATCTGGTGGGCCGTGGTGATGATGAGGCCGGACATGGACACGAAACACCCGCTGCTCTGCACGGACGCTCCCGTGTCGATCTTCTGCGCGAGGATGACAACAGCCGCGCCCTCGTTGCGCCGGGCGATCGATTCGATGTCGAGCGTCTGGGCTCGGGCCACGCCCAGGATTACCCCTAACAATGTCCACACTATCGTTTGAATCACACGCACGCCTTCGTAGAGTCCCCAAGACCCGATGCCAATCACGACAAACAACCTGTCAAACTGAACTCGCCGACATGATAGGACGCGGGGCGGGTCGAGTCAATGAAACTGACTGTCCACCGGCCCTGCGCCGCGGGAAGCTGCGTCCCAACGCCTCCTCGCAATGACGATACAGGGGGAGCTTTGGATCCTGTTGCATCGTCTTCGGGCACTACGGGCGCGCCAGAATGCGCCACCCGGCGTTCGGATCCTTGGTTTCCCTCGCTAACGGGGCGTGTGTTACGATGCTTTGGGTGAAAGGCGGAGCGTGTACCTGCCATGGAGGTTTGCCCTATGCGACGCATCGCAGCCGCGTTGGCGATGACACTGTTGTTGGTTGGTTCGGCCCACGGTCAGGGCCTGATCGGCGATATCCTGGCGGGAAAGCTGGTGTCGCCGGAGGTGGGCACGTGGGCATGGTATGACTTGACGGACGCGACAACGGGCCAGTCGTTCGTGATGCGTATCGCGATCGTGGGCGAGAAGAAGGTGCGACGCAAGGATGGGTACTGGCTCGAGCTGGAAGTCGTCCCGCTGGTGGGCTATCGTTCGGTTTACAAGATGCTGTTGACAGGTCCCGCGAGCGACCCGAAGAACATCCACAAGGTCTTGCAGCGCTCAGGCCGCGAAGAAGTCCAGGAACTCCCAGTCGACCGGGAGCCAACCGAGGCGTCAGAGAAAAAGAAGCAGCCCGAACGGAAACTGCTGGGTGAAGAAGAACTGTCGACCATCGGGGGCACGGTGAGCACGCAGCACTACGCGCTCATAGAGAAGGATCGCAAGATCGAAGTATGGCTGAACGAGAAGGTTCGCCCGGCGGGACTGGTGCGGATGAAGTCGCCGGAGGGCGAGTTGATACTGCGCAACTACGGTAAAGGCGGGCCCGAGGCGCGTTCCGTGATCGACGACCCGCCCGTGCCGGGGACAGATGACGTGGACCTGGACATGCGGGTGGACGTGCAGGTCGAGCGCAACCCCAAGCCCAAAAGCGAGGAAGGAGAGGCCCCATGACCCGTGTGTTTGGCCGCACGTTGTGCGCGCTGGCGTTGTGCCTGGCCGCCGTTTCCTGTCAGACGGCGTCGAAGAGTGAACCCGACGGACTGCTGGCCCTGCCGCCGGGCTCGGAGTTCTTGCCGATGACGTTCGTCGCGCCGATCCAGGTTGGCCGCGGCAACTACCCGGACCTGTTCGCCGAAGATTCAACCGCGGTGTGGGTGGGCTCGGACGTCGCCGATCTGCGCCAGGCGAAGGCGCTGGAGGATGGCGATCCCGTCAGCGGAACGCTGGCGGCGAACGCCCAACGCGTGACGGACAACTTCCTGGTGTTCGAGTGCGACATCGCGTCGGTGTTCGGCGACATGAGCATCGCCTACGACGTAGTGGGATTCCGGGGCATCAGCGTCTATCTACTGACGCCGGACGGCCGGACGGTCGCGCCGATCCAGACGGTCATCGGCACCCCCGTCCGCGAGCAGCAACAGCAGGCGCTGAAGCGATACAGCCGCACGAACATGATCGTGTTCGAGAAAAAAGACTTGGTGTTGGGCAATTCGACCATCGCGCCCGACGCCCCCGCCGTTCGGCTGGTGCTCCAAGGATACGACTCGGTCTTCTACTTCGAATGGCAGGCTTCACCCACGCCGAACGAGAGCTGGAAACCCACCCGTGACGAATACGTTCGCGCCGTCAAGGTCGGTTTCAAGGAGTTCTGCGAGAAGACAGCCCGCTTGGCGCATATCTTCGACTAGAGGTCTGACTCATGAGGGAGCCAGCGGTGCGATGAAAGGATGCCTCAAAATCGTGGTCGCGGCGGTGGGGATGGTCCTGATCCTGGCTGCGATCGCCACGCTGTTGCTAATCACACAGACGGACACCTACGCGAATGACGCCCTGTGCCGGCTGATAAGTGACGCCGCCAAAACCGAGGTCACACTGGACCGCGTGCGCCTGTTGCCCCAGCAACAGGCCATCGAGTTGCACGGTCTGACGGTGATGAATCCGCCGCCTCTCAAGCCGGAACCCGCCATCGAAATCGGCCGTCTGTATATTCAGTTCGACCTCAAGACCCTCCTGTCGAAGACGCCACGGATCCGCCGGATCGAGGTCGACGAAGCGGTTGTCCACTTGCACTACCGCGCGGCCAAAGGCACCAACATCGGCCTGTTGGCTACGCGCGCGCAACAAGCGGCCAACGCCCAGCCCGCTCCGGGCTCGCAAGCCCAAGACGAGAAGCGCACGTTCACTATCGACGAGTTCACCTGTAAGGGGGCTTCGGTATCACTGAGCACCAACCTGCTCCCGGCGTCCGAGGTCGACCTCAACATCGCCCCGTTCACGCTGACGGGCGACGTGGCCAACCGGGATATCACGCCTGCCGAACTGACCGCCATCTTCCTGCGCACGCTGGTGCGGGAAACGGTGACGCTGAAGGGCTTGCTCAAGCCCGCCGCATCGCTGATCGGCCAGGAGTTGAAATCGCTGATCGGACAGGATTGACCGGTTCGAGGAGAATCAAGACATGAGCGCGGCCAGTCATCAGCGGATAAAGCGCCGGGAGTTTCTGGAACGGACGGCGGGCAGCATGGCGGTGGCGGCCGTGGTGGCCTCGGCGTCCGGCGCAGAGGAACACACTGCGCGAAAACCCAACGTCATCTACGCGTTCAGCGATGAGCACCGCTGGCAGTCGATGTCGTTCACGCAGATGCCCGGCCTCAAGACACCCCACATGCGCGCATTGGCCGCGCAGGGCATCACGTTCTCGAACTGCGTGAGCAACTATCCCGTTTGCTCGCCCCACCGCGCCATCTTGATGACGGGCCGGTGGCCGTATCAGCAAGGCGTAATCGACAACAAGATTCCCCTGAGCCCAGATGAGATGACGCTCGGAAAAGCGTTCCAGGCGGCCGGTTACCACACGGCCTACATCGGCAAGTGGCATCTGGGCGGACTTCGCGCGGAGCCATTCGGTTTCGACACGTCGCTGATCTGGACCGGCACGAACACGCATTGGGATCGATCGAAGTATCACCCTCGCGAGGGCGAACCGGCGCAACCCAAGGGTTACAACGCCACGCTGATGACCGACCAGGCGCTGGCGTACCTGGACGAGCGTTCGAGCGACGGCGCGCGCCCGTTTTTCATGATGCTCTCGTGGAATCCCCCCCACTCCAACTTCCTGGATCCGCCTCCGGAGAAGCAGGCGATGTACCCGGAGGGTTCGCTTGCGTGGCGGGACAACGTGCCCTCAGAGACCCGGCAGAAACCGGCGGGCAAGAAGATCTGGGGCAAGAACAGTTGGCCGCACTTCCGCGGTTACCACGCGCACGTCAGCGCGATCGACGACGAGTTGGGGCGTGTCATGGCAAAGCTCGACGCGCTGGGACTGACGGACAACACGATCCTGGTGTACAGTTCCGACCACGGCACGATGATGGGGTCGCACAAGTTGGGCGGGAAGCGGCAGCCCTTCGAAGAGTCGATCCTGGTGCCCTTCTGCGTTCGGTGGCCGGGCGTCATCCCTGCCGGCCAGACGTCCGACGCGTTGTTCGGCACGATCGACGTCATGCCGACGTTGTGCGAACTGGCCGGAATCGACGCGCCCGGCACGTGCGTGGGGCAGGACTTCTCCCCCATCCTGCGCGGCGGAACGGGACCGAACCCCGAGTCGCAACTGCTGATGCACATCTCGAAGAAGAACGCCTCGGGCGGCGAGAACCACCCGGCGCCCATCTTTCGGGGACTCCGCACACGCCGGTACACTTACGCCGTTTACGGCGATCGGCCGTGGTGCCTTTTCGACAACGAAAACGACCCCTACCAGCAGAAGAACCTGATCGACGATCCGGCGGCGGCTGAGTTGCGCAATGAATTGAGACGGAAGCTGGAAACCCGTCTGCGCGAGGCGGAAGATCCGTTCGAACTGCCAGCGTGACAGGGTGCCGTCACGGACGGCGGCGAAGGTAGCCCCGCGCGCGCTTGCGGCGGAGTTCATGCAGCCGGGCCTCGATATCGGCGCCCATCGGCTCGAGCTTCTCCTTGAGCCGTTGCTCGCTATCGCTGAGATCGCTACGCCCCATGAGTTCCCCACGGCATTCGAGGACACTCTCGGCCTCTTCGATCGTCAATCCCGCGCAGCCGCCTTGCAGCAGCTTGCCCACCGCGGCCCGCAGCGTGCCCTGTTTGCGCCGCTCGACGAACCCCGCGCTCTTGCGCCGGGCAGCTTCGCGCTCTTCCTTCGCCCGCCGGGCCTTCTCGATCCGCCGATCCAGCGCGGTCTTCGGCGCGGCGGGAGCGGGCGGCTCCGGCTTGGGCTCTGCCGCCGCTTCGGCCGTCTCCGCCTCGGTTTTCCGGAAGAGTTCGTCGTGCATATCGGCCACTTCATCGAGCGTGAGTGACCGCAAGTCATCCACCGACATGGACATGATCTGCTGAGCCGCCTTGAGGCGGTCTTCAGTCAGGGGCGGTTGGGCGTCAGTGGCGTCGATGGCGATCCCTGTGTCTTCAATGAAGCCGGTGGCCTGGAGTTGGCGAAGCTGGTCACGGGCTTCCCGAAGCCGCTGTCCGCAGGCCGTCAACTTGGAGCGGCCCATGTCGAGCGTGCTTTCGAGGTTGTCCAGGATTTCGTCCCAACGGCGATCACCGTCCTCCTCACGCCGCTGATCGGCTTTGTTGAGCAGCTTGCGCACGTGCGAGATCGTGGCCATCGTCTCTTTCTCGGAGGCATCGAGACGCTCGATCTCCTTTTTCAAGTCAGCTTCGGATTTTGGCATGTACCGCTCTTTCACAACGAGTATTCAACCATTTCTGGCAGGGATTCTAACACACAGGGGCACGGCAGAACAGCGCAACCTATCCGAACGCCAAGGCCAACGCATCTAATTGTGTGAGATTCTGGGAATTCATGATTCGGTGTCCTCGCGTGATATAAGATGACCGCACACGGAGCCACGGAGAACACCAAGCGGGAGAACGTCGATGCCGCCCGATGGAATCGGTTCCAATGAAATCGGAACCCATGTTGTCGATTGTGCGGTGTCTTCGCCTATGGAGACTGGCCCCGGACTGTTCGAGACCGTCTACGAAGTGGTTCTGGCTCATGACCTTCAGACGCGCGGGCTTCGGGTGGAACGGCAAGTTCCGATACCCAGATGAAAGAGGGAACCACACGTATCGTCAACGGTGAACTTGATTGACATCTAGATTGCATTCTCTGTGTCTTGGCGCCTCCGTGTGATGAACAGACATGCGCACGCGCCCAGAAACTTTTTCGCTGTGATTGGAGGCCCCGAGGATGGTATAAGCACGCACGGCTTGGCAACAGGCCAGGCTGTGAGTGTTTCAGGCCTTCCTGGGACAATGAGGACTGGATCTATGCGCTTTTCTGTGTATCTGCTATGCGCACTCGTGCTGTGCATGGCGGCACAGGCCAGGGACTATTCGACGGACCGGCGGGTGGTCTACGCCGGAGACGGGGGCAAGAAGTGCCGGATGACGCTGTACCTACCCACGAACGCGGCCACGGAACCGCGCCCGGCCGTCCTCTTGATTCACGGGGGCGGGTGGATGTTCGGCACACGCGGCCAGCTCGGTTGGTATGGACGGCGGCTGGCCGAGAACGGCTACGTAGCGGCTTCGATCAACTATCGTATGATGCCGAAGTATTCGTTCCCGGCCTGTCTGCATGACTGCAAGGCAGGGATCCGCTGGCTGCGGAAACATGCGGACGAATTGAATGTGGATCCCGGGCGGATCGCGGCATTGGGCGACAGCGCCGGGGGGCATCTGGCGGCGCTGCTGGCAACCACCAAGCCGGCGGACGGGCTGGAGGGCGATGCCAACCCAGGCTATTCCAGCGAGATTCAGGCGGCGGTCGTGTTGTATGGTGTGGCCGACTTGTCGTATTACCGGCGGCCCAAGGGCTACGTGAAGTTCCTGGGATTCACCGGCCTTTTCATGGACAAATTCGTGGGGCCAAAGAGAGAAGACGGCATGGACCCCGTCGAATTGGCCTCTCCGGTGACGTACGCGGATCGCGACACGTGCCCGGTGTTCTTCTCGCACGGCTTGCGCGACAACTGGGTGCCCTACGGCCAGTCGGTGGCGTTCCGGCAGCAGTTGCAGCGGCTGGGCGTTCCCACAAGGTTGGTGACGGCGCAGTACGGCCACGCATTCGACTTCTTCCACCCTCGCATACGCACTCGCCTCTTTGAGAGCATCTTGGCATTCCTTGAAACACATCTGGGCACGGAACCCACGATGGCAGGGCGGCCGGCCCCTTTAGACGGAGACCCCTCGCATGGCGGCGTATGATGGCTGGGCCGAGTACTACGACTTGCTCCACCATGGGTTGCCGGGCGACGCCGCCTTCTATGTCGAACAGGCCCTGCAAGCGGGCGGACAGACGCTCGAGTTGGGCGTGGGCACGGGCCGCATCGCGCTGGAGATGGCGCGGGCGGGGGTGCACTTGACCGGGATCGACAATTCGCCCGCCATGCTGGAACGCTGCCGCGCCAAGTTCAAGGCGGCCGGTTCGTTGCCGGGCAGCGTCAAACTGCACGAGGCCGATCTGCTCGACTTCAACCTCGGGCGCCAGTTCGACCTCGTGGCGATCCCTTACCGGGCCTTCATGCACCTGCTGACGCCCGAACACCAGCGCCAGTGTCTGTTGCGCGCGCGCAAGCACATGACCGATGAGGGCGCATTCATCATGGACTCGTGGGTGCCACGGGCATCGGCCATCGCGAATGTGATCGGCGGTCCGACGGCCGAGCAACTCAAGCTCGTAGGCCGCTATCCCGTACCCCAAAGAGAGACCTCGGTGGAACACTACCAGGCGTCCACGTGCGACGAGTTCCGCCAGCTCATCACGGAACTACACCTCATCCAGGAGGTCGACGAACACGGCACCGTGGCCCACGAAGAAAATCTAACCATGGTCCGGGTGTGGACGACGCCGCGTGAACTGGAGGCCCTGCTGGAGCTGTGCGGCTTCCAGGTGCGGTCGCGGTATGGCGATTTCGAGTATGGTGCGTTGGAGCCGGGCAGCAGCAACGCAATCTGGATCGCGGAGAAAGCGCGGGCCTGAACCGGCGCTCAGAAACCGCGGATCTCGAACGCGCTGTACCGCCGTTCGCCCTGTTCCCAGGACGCGTCCACCTGGGTCACCCGCGCCATGCGCGGCCCTTCGCGGCACCAGTCGAGCATGTAGTCAAGCAGCTCGCGTCTCCCCTCGAACTCGGCCTCGACGCGCCCGTCGGGCAGGTTGCGCACCCACCCCTTGAGACCGAGCCCGGCGGCTTGGTCGTAGGTGGCGAAGCGGAAGCCCACCCCTTGGACACGGCCTTCAATCTGGACACGCAGGCGATCGAGCATGCCTTGGCCCTCGTGTTCGGAATCCCGTCCTATGCCAACCGCGACGCGGTGAACGCACGCCGTACCCTTAGAAACCTGGTCAGAATAACTTGAACATTCTGGCTAGGCTCCTTACTGGATGGTATGCACCAACCGGTCTCGGAAGTCGGGCCGGGCCATGGCCACGGCCGCCGTCGAGGCGGATATGGCCAGAATAGGATTGGGGCTTTCGACGCAAGACTGGACGATGGCAATCTGGTGGCGATTTCCCAAGGCGGCCAGTTCGAAGCAAATCCGGTTGCGGACCCCGTCCTCCTTGACGCGCAGTAACTCCTGAACGTGTGTGATGGCGGTGGGATCGCCGCTCTTCACCAGCGCAAGCGCCGCTTGCGCTCGGAAGAACATCTCCTCTTCTTCTTCGTCGTAGCGGCTCTTGAGAGCGTTCATCAGAAACTGCTTGCCGTCCCAGACACCGCTGCCCGCCAGCACGATCGCCGCCTCGCGCGCCAGCGTGGGCATCTCCGTCAACTCCATCTGGAGAATCTGGGCGCCCTTGGGATCGCCCACGGCGTTCAAGACCAGAGCGATCCGGTGAACGGTGCGGGGCTCGGCATCTTCCAGGAGGGCTTTGGCCTGTTCGGCGACTTCAGGACCGCCGATAGCGGAGAGCGCCGCCACCGCGGCATTGCCTACTTCATCGTTGCGGCGCGTAAGCATTCGGGCAAGCGTGGGAATAGCGGCCGTGTTGCCCATCCGTCCCAGGGCCAGCGCGGCAGGCACGGAAATCTCGCTGTCGCGGTCGTTGAGCATGCGAGTCAGCATGGGTATCGAGGCCTGATCATTGAGAACACTGGCCAGAAGCGCGGCGTCTTTCTTGCACCGCCGGTTGCCGCTGTTCAACCCCTCTTTTATCAGTGCCGGGCTAATCCCGGTGTCTCCGGCCAGATAGAGGCAGACACTCGCGCGAAGCTCGGTTTCGAGATCTTTGCTGCTGGCCAGCATACGCAGATATTCAAGGGCCTTTTCGTCGCCATCGACGGCCATCAACATGGCGGCCCTCATCTTGGCGCCCTGCTTGGCGTTAGCCGACTCGTAGATCTCTCTCGCGCGCGCAAAGGCCCTGTCCACCACGCGCTGTTCCTCGGCCCGTAGAGAACGGCCCTGTTTATGCAAGCGCCGGGCGCTGGTGAGCACGGCGTCCTGAACCCGGATTTCTTTGATCGAGGAGAGGAGGTAGATGGCCTCTTCCCGGTCGGGCCCGGAAAAGACGATGGTGTTGCCGCCGATCCGGACAATGTTGAGATTGGGATCCATGGCCTCGCTACCATTCAAGACCACGGTAACCAGAGTCGGTGTGCCCGCCAGACTGCGCAGCGTGGCGCCTGCGCCGTTGATCAACGGGGGCATGTCCTGCGCGAAAACCGGTAGGGCCGTCGCACTCAGTATGGCTACAACAAGGAGCTTTGGCATATTGTGTGTCCTTTCCGTGGATAGCCGTTCGTGTGAATACCGGTCTCTCGGGCACGCGAACGCCCCTTAGTGCAATTCAAGTGATTCATCCTTGATAACACGCTTCAAGAACTTCTTCGCCGACTCATACGATGGGACGAACGGGTTGATCGTCAGCGCCTGGAGCGCACAATCGTAGCTCTTGTGGCGCGCCGCCTCGATGGTCAAGCGGTCACTCTCTTTGACGCTGGCGAACAGACCGCGCAAGAACCGTGGCGAACTGCCGACGGCGCGGGGTTTGACGCCCCGGCGGCTCACGCGCGCGGGCACCTCGACACTGCCGTCTTCGGGCAGGTCGCGAATCGATCCGCCGTTGCGCAGGCACAGAATCAGTTCGCTGTCCGTCTTGCTCTCCAACGCTTGGATCAGCGGGATAATCGTCTCTTCATACCAGATAGCGTTCCGCTCCCGCGTCAGTTCGGGCAACTCGCGCAGGTGTTCGTCGCGATACAGATCGAGGATCTGGCGCTCGGCCTCATGCAATTCTTCGCCGCGGAAACGCGCACAAGTCTCCTGCTTCTTGAGAATCGAGTCGCGGCTGAAATAGAGACTGACGGTTCGCGTGGGCACCATCCGGAACAGTTCGATCAACTCATGGTTGAACCCGTCGTCTTTATGGCGTTCGAGCTTCTCGAGCAGATACCCCATGCAACTGCGGTCGTCCACTTTCACGTCCTGGATCCAACCAAGATGATTGAGGCCGATGTAGTCGACCCAAACGTCGGCGGACGCACAGTGCAACACGTCGGCGACTTTCTTCACGTACTTGCCGGGCAGATCGCACACCCCGATGACGTCGAGGTTGGAATATCGGGTCAGGGCTTCGACGATGATGCCCATGGGATTGGTAAGGTTGATGACGGTGGCGTCGGGATTGACGCGCTCGATGGTCTCGGCAAACTCGAATACAACCGGCAAGGTACGCATCGCGTTGGCGAATCCACCCGCCCCGAGGCTTTCGTCGCCCACCATGCCAAACTTAGGCGGCACCTTCTCATCGCGAATCCGCCCTTTCATGCCACCGACTCGGATCCCGTTGAGCACGTACTTGGCGCCGCTCACGCCTTCGGCCACGTCCGTCGTACTAATCACTTTGGCCGGGAAGCCGCTCTTGTCGAGCAGGCGCTGGCAAAAGGCGGCCACGATGGGCAGCTTGGCGCCCTCGCGCCCCACGAGCACGATTTCCTTGACATTGAGATTATGAGACACGGCAGAGAGAACGAATTCCGGGGTGTAGACACTACTACCCCCCAGGATCGCAATTCGTTCGATCATGGCGGACAATCCTCCTCACTCACGCAATCCGGCCCACATACGCACCGTTTCACGAGCCACGTAGTACGACATTCGTGCGAATTGGGCCAACGTGCGCGGACGCGTGTCAACCTCGACGCGTCCCGCACGGACGGCATCAACCACTCCCTCAACACTCACTTCAGCCACCTCGAGCCACGAGAACGTGCTGTCGTTGTACGGCAGCGTGTGCGTGTCGGACGTGCCCGCCAAAGGCAACCCGAATCGCTTGGCCACACGCACGGCGCGGCGGTTGAAGTTCAAGCCCCAGGTATACAAGCCGCAGTATTCGACCGCGTCGAAAAGATCGGCATGCTCGACAAGCCGTTTCCCGAGGCACGTCTTGTCAGGGAAATAGGGGTGCGGGGCCAAGAACGCTGCATCACGCCTCCCCAGTTCTCTCAGCTCGGCATAGGTGGTGGCCTGCGCTTGCGCCTCGTCGGGATTCAGCACAACCACGTGCTTCCCCTCGACCAGCAACTCAACCGCGGGCACCAACACGATACCGCGATTACGCGCATAGGCCGCCAGCCGTTCGTTATGCACCAGCTTGCGGTGGCAGGCTATGGCCAACACCTGAAAATTCAACTGTGAGGCGGCGGCGATCAACATCTCCGACGAGTAGCTAATCCCATCATACGGATCGTCGCCGGAATGGACGTGTAGATCCGCCTTTAGCCGCCGGTATGCCTGGGTCATCGCGGGAACTGCTTCCTAGCCACAGCCTAGGCCTCCGCCCATATCTTCGAGGCTAACGATTTCATGAAACCAATGTCAAGAACAGCGCTCACGGACGGTGGGAACGGCTCGCCAGAGCCACATGGTGGGAATTACCACCCATTCCTTACACCCACTTCGATCATAGCAGCACTCGGCGCAAGATGCCAAACGCCCCCCTGTGGGCAAAGCGGACTTGCGTGGATACCACAGCCCATACAAGACGGCACAAGCCCTTACGGAACGCGCGGTTAAGACAACGCCACCGCGCGACGTAGACGCTCAGCCCAACAAGTCGTCGGGCTCTACCAACGGCGTTCCCTGCTCGCACAACGCGCAGGAGCCGGGCGCCCAGCTTTCCATCGCCAGCGACGCCAGCGGCTCGAAACGGCAGTCGAAGGCGGCCTCGCCACCGCTACGGTCGATAAGCACGGACACACCGGCGACCTCGGCGCCACGCTCGCGCAGATGGGCGATGGTCTTCTTGACGGACCCGCCGGTGGTGATGATGTCTTCGACGACCAGCACGCGGCGCCCCGGCGTCAACCGGAACCCGCGCTTGAGCGCCATGCCGTCGCCGCCGTCCTTCTCGCTGTAGGCCGAGCGGCACCCAAGACTGCGCGCGGTCTCGTAGGCCAGCACGATCCCGCCGGTCGCGGGCCCGACCACCAATTCAATACCGCCGCCGGCGAAGCGCTCGGCCATGGCCGCGCACAGGGCGGCGGTGTGTTCGGGATACTGCATGACGCGGGCCGCTTGCAGGAACTGGCTTCCATGGCGGCCGCTGGTGTAGATGAAATGGCCTTCGAGCAATGCGCCGGACTCACGGAAGATGTCGACTACGCGATCGGGATTCATACGTTCAATTCCTCCAGGATCATACGAACGGCTTCGGCGGGATTCTCATGTTTCAGTATGGGCCTTCCGACGACCACGAAACTGGCGCCGGCGGCGGCCGCGTCGCGCGGAGTCATGATGCGGGCCTGGTCGTCGCGCGAGGCCCAAGCCGGGCGGATGCCAGGCGTGACGATGAGCGCGTCGGGGCCCAACTCGGCGCGCAGCACAGGCAGTTCCTGAGGCGAAGACACGACGCCATGCGCCCCGGAATCCACCGCGAGCGCGGCCAGGCGTTGGACAGCGGACTCGGCAGTTTCATTGATGCCAACCTCGTCGCGCAACATCTCGTCCGACAGACTGGTCAACACCGACACGGCCAGAATGCGCGTGCCGCTTCCTTCGACCGCCTCCCGAGCCGCTTCGATCATTCGGCGCCCGCCCACGGCGTGAATGGTCATCAACGACACACCCAGATCGGCCGCGCCCTTGGCCGCCTTCGCCACCGTGTTGGGGATGTCGTGGTACTTCAGATCGAGGAACACCTGTTTACCCAGCGCCTGAACTTCCTTAACTATGGCGGGGCCGCAGCGGGTGAAGAGCTGCGCTCCGATCTTGAAGAACTTGCAGTCGCCGCACGCACGCACGAGATCCAATGCCTCTTCGCGCGTATCTACGTCGAGCACCGTGATCAGTTCCGTACCCAAGGTACCGTCTCCTTTCGTGTGGTCGCCGGTTGCCTTACTGGGCCATGCCGCCAACCAGCGCGGCTATGCCGCTCAGTTCGTGCCCTTCAAGGTAGTCGGCAAGGCCATTCACGACGCGGATGGCCGCGTCGGGCTGGCGGAACGACATCGAGCCCAGAGCCACCGCCGACGCCCCTGCGAGGAAGAACTGGACGGCGTCTTCGGTCGAGCAGATCCCCCCCATGCCGATGACGGGGATGTCGAGGGCGCGGGCCGCGTCCCACACCATCTTGACGGCGACCGGGCGTATGCAGGGACCGCTGAGGCCGCCCACGATGTTGGCCAGCCTCGGCCGGCGTGTCTCGGGGTCGATGGCCATGCCGATGAGGGTGTTGATCAGGGATACGGCGTCGGCGCCGCCCTCTTGAGCCGCGAGCGCGGGCTCGACGATCGTGGCCACGTTGGGCGTAAGCTTTACGTACAGCGGCAGACTGGTCGCCGAGCGGATGGTCTTGGTGTAGGCACACACCAACTCGGGATCCTGCGCGACGAGCACGGTACCGCGCGAGGATTTGGCGTCGTGGACGTTCGGGCACGACAGGTTGGCCTCGATGGCGTCAGCGCCGCCTTTCTCCTCAAGCAGGCGGGCCAGTTCAGCGTACTCGTCGGGACCGTGGCCGTAGATGTTGGCAATGATGGGCACGTCCTTTTGGCGCAGGAACGGCAGCTTGTGCTCGAGGTAGGCTTCGAGGCCGACGTTCTGCAGGCCGATGGCATTGAGCATGCCGGCGGGGGTTTCCACCAGCCGCGGCGGCTTGTTCCCCGCGCGCGGTTTGAGCGTCAAGCTCTTCGTGGTCACCGCGCCTAGCTGGGCGACGTCGAAGTAAGCATCGTACTCCTGGCCGTAGCCGAACGTGCCGGAGGCCACGGTAACGGGGTTCTTCATGTGAAGACCGCCAAGATTGATTTCCAGACTAACGCTCATACGCGATAGCGTCCCTTCTCTACGCGCCAGGAAAACCACCGAAACCGCGCCGTGGCCGCATAGCGCGCGCTGCGGCCATCATTGATCGTCGCGCAGGTCGTGCGCGGCCCAGTCGATTAGCGACGCGTCGAACACGGGGCCGTCTTTGCACACGCGCAGCATCTTCTCGCCTTCGATTTCGCTTTTCGACTCGATCACGCATCCCAGGCAAGCCCCGTCGCCACAGGCCATCTGGGCTTCGAGCGACACCAGGCACATGACGCCGGCGTCAAGCATCATCTGCGATACGGCCCGGAGCATGGGGTTGGGTCCACAGGCGTACACGCAGGTGCGTGCGTCGGGCGCAAGGCGTTCGAGCATGCCGGTCGCCAGGGCTTTCTCCCCCGCCGACCCGTCGTCGGTAGTGATGTGGATCGCACACCCCATCCGGCGGAAATCGTCTTCGCACAGCAGCAGCCGTTCGGTGCGCGCAGCGATGATCACGTCGGGGGCCTTGCCGCAGTCGCGCTTGACGCGTTCGGCCAGCGCGGGCAGCGGCGCCACGCCGATGCCGCCGGCAACGAGGATGTGGCGGTCGCATACGGTGTCGATGGTGAAGCCATTGCCCAGGGGACCATGGACGGACAGGTTGTGGCCGGTGTCCATCTCAGCCAGCAGCCGCGTGCCCTCGCCTTCGACTTTGAACAGGAACGACACGCCATCGGAGAAGATGCGCTCGATACTCATGGGGCGGCGCAGGAATGGGGCGTATCCCCCCGAGACCTGGAGCATCGCGAACTGTCCCGGCTTCGCCACACGGGCGATCCCAGGGGCTTGGACGCTGATCCGGTAATGGCCTTCGGCCACTTCCTGACGCAACACGATGGGACAATCGACGACGCTGGGCATCCTATCTCCGGTCCAATGCAAGCTGACTGCGCAGGAGGTTCAAGCTAACGCGTACGCGCTCGGCCAGCACTTCGCCCACCCCCTCCACAGCCACCAGTTCTTCTTTGGGCGCGCGGGTGATCTGTTGGAGCGACCCGAAGCGCTCCACCAGGTTCTCGATGATCTGCGGGGTCAAGCGATGAGTGGTATTCAGGATGCGGTAGCCGCGCGGCGACAGATAAGTGTCGATGGTGCGTGGGTTGGGTCCGTATCCGAGGGCCTGACTGATGCTGCCGAGGTTGAGCAAGTCGTCCTGGGAAATCTCGGCGATCTTGGCGCGCACACTCGCGTAGGTGGCGCCGCTCTTCCGGCGGTAGTAGTCTTTGATGATGAGTTCGGCGTCTTCAACGGGGATGATAAGTTCGCGCAGTTGGAGCGCAATCAGGCGGCCTTCCGTTCCCAGTTCGACGAGGTACGGCTCGATCTCCCCCGCGATCTGCACCACCATCTCACAGCGCTGGATGGCCTTGCACACGTCGAAGATCGTCACCATGTCTTGGAACTCGCGCACGCTGAGTTCCTGCATGGTCTGGTTCAACACGGTGATATACTTCTCCAACGTCTGAATCGCCTGAGTGGCCTTGTTCAGCAGCGTCGGGATATTATCCATCACGTGCTTGATGCTATGCACGTAGAGCGTCACGCTGGAGCGCCGCTCGGAGACGGCCACCACCACACACTTGGCCTGACGCGCGATCCGTTCGGCGGCGCGATGGCGCGTGCCGGTCTCGTCGGAGGGAATGGACGTGTCGGGCTTGAGGAAGCGGTTCGCGTAGGCGATCGTCTTGCCGTCCTTGCTTAGAATGATGGCGCCGTCCATCTTCGACAGTTCGTAGAGCAACTGGGGCGTACAAGGCGCGTCGAGCTTGACGCCGCCCTCGGAAAGCTCCGAGAGCCGTTTGGGCGTCCCGATGCAGATCAGGGCTCCGTTGCGGCTCTGTAGAATGGCGCTAATGGCCTCGCGGATCCGCGTGCCCGGCGAGATCATCAGCCGGGCCTCCTGATAGGCTTCCTGCGCTGTCTTACGCTTCCGTGGCGCTGTCATCGTATCCCTCCAAAGCCGAGTCAATTGCTTGCGACACCCCGTTCACCG
Source organism: Nitrospiraceae bacterium (assembly GCA_011682535.1). Lineage (GTDB taxonomy): Bacteria > Hydrogenedentota > Hydrogenedentia > Hydrogenedentales > SLHB01 > JAACEL01. The sequence continues at coordinate 24,060 of JAACEL010000010.1, forward strand.
GGAGCAACGCGATCCCCGCGGCATCGAGATCGGCCGCCGAACTCCTGGGTATGATACAGGTGGTGAAGCCGAATTTCGATGCTTCCGTTACTCGCTGGCGCACCATGTCGGCCGCGCGCACTTCGCCGGCCAGGCCGATCTCGCCGAACGCCACCAAATTGGACGACACGGACACCTCGCGCAGGCTGGACGCAAGCGCCAGCGCGACGGCCAAATCGGCCCCGGGCTCTTCGAGCCGCACGCCGCCCACAACGTTGACAAACACGTCCTTGTCGGAGAAATGCAACCCCGCGCGCTTCTCCAACACGGCCAGCAACAAAGATAAGCGGTTGGGGTTCACGCCGGTCGCGGTACGCCGGGGCGACGCGAGGGGGCTGGGGCACACGAGCGCCTGCACTTCGACCAGCAGCGGGCGTGTGCCTTCGATGCTGGGAAACACGACGGACCCGCTGACGCCTTTAGGACGTTCGCTGAGGAACAACGCACTGGGGTTGGGCACGTCGCGCAGGCCCCCCTCCGTCATCTCGAACACGCCGATCTCGTTTGTGGAACCAAACCGGTTCTTCACCGCCCGCAGAATCCGCAGGGCTTGGCGGCCCTCGCCTTCGAAGTAGAGCACGGTGTCGACCAAATGCTCCAGCAGTCGCGGCCCCGCGATGGCCCCATTCTTGGTCACATGGCCGACCAGAAAGATGGGCACGCCCTCTCCTTTAGCCAGCCGCAGGAATTCGTTGGCGCATTCGCGCACCTGCCCAACGCTCCCCGGCGCCGAGGAAAGCTGCGACGAGTAGACGGATTGGATCGAGTCGATGACGACAAATTCGTAGTCACCGCTGGCGATCTGTTTCTGGATGGCGCTGACGGCGGTCTCGGTGAGGATGAACAGGTTGTCATCCAGTGCGCCCAGACGCCGGGCACGCAAGCGGGTCTGGTTGAACGACTCCTCGCCGGAGACATAGAGCACCTTGCCGTGCTCGGCCGCGAGGTGGCGCGACACTTGCAGCATGAGGGTGGACTTGCCAATCCCGGGGTCACCGCCCACGAGCATCAGCGATCCCTGCACGATGCCCCCGCCGAGCACGCGGTCGCATTCGGCGGTCCCGGTCGACACGCGCGGCGCCTCCACCTCCGACGACGCGGTCAACGGGACCGGCTTTGCCCCGTCCTTAATGGCCGCCCGCGCGTGCGTGCCTTCCTCGACGACCTGCTCCTCGACCAGGGAGTTCCATTCGCCGCAATCGGTGCAACGTCCCTCCCAACGCCGCGAAACCGCGCCGCATTGCTGACATACGTAGATGGTTTTCGCCTTCGCCATCGCTCCTCCTGCGCCCGTGCCCGCCCCGCGAGCACGCCTTGGTGCTCACCCGCGAGCACGCCTTGGTGCTCACCCGCGAGCACGCCTTGGTGCTCGCCTGCGAGCACGCCGCATGCTAGCGGGCCGGACGCCGTCGCGTCAACTAACGTGACACGTGGCGGGCGTTTGTGTTATCTATGGGGCGCGCAGAGGCAACTGGATACACTGGACGTACCACAACCCGAGACTCGAGGCGACATGGAACAGCTTCCTTTTCTCACCGAACAACAGGTACGCGACATCCAACGCGAGTACGGCACCCCCGTGTTCGTGTACGACCGCCGCACGCTCGAAACCCAGGCGCGCAACGTGCTGGACTTCCCGCATGCATTCGGACTGACCGCGCGCTACGCCATGAAGGCCTTGCCCAACGCCGCCGTGATCCGTGTGTTCAACGCCATGGGGCTGCACATTGACGCGTCGAGCGGATTCGAGGCCCGGCGCGCGATGCGCGCAGGCGTCCCCGCCAACCAGATTCAGGTCACGGCCCAGGAAATCCCCGCCGATCTGGATCAGCTCCTCGACGAGGGCGTGCTGTTCACCTGTTGCTCGTTGCACCAACTGGAAACCTACGGCCGGATACGTCCAGGGAGCGACGTGTGCGTGCGCGTCAACCCGGGGCTCGGCTCGGGACACAACAACCGCACCAACGTGGGCGGGCCTTCGGCGAGCTTCGGAATCTGGCACGAGCACCTCGACCAAGTGTTCGACTTGCTCGATCGACACAACCTGCGTCTGACGCGCATGCACACCCACATCGGTTCGGGCGCGGATCCGGCAGTGTGGGACCGCTGCGTCGGCCTATTTCTCGGTATCGCGGCGCGATTGCCCGACGTGGACACGCTCAGCCTGGGCGGCGGGTTCAAGGTGGGCCGAATGGCGGACGAGGTCTCCACGGACCTCCGGGTCGTGGGCGACAACGTGGCCGAGGCGTTCCGGGCGTTCCGTGACGCGCATGGCCGGGAACTGAAGCTCGAGATCGAGCCGGGCACCTATCTCGTCGCCAACGCCGGCGCCGTCATCACCACCGTGACGGATGTCGTGGACACCGGTCCGCAGGGGTACACATTCATCAAGGTCGACAGCGGAATGACCGAAGTGGTGCGCCCGAGCATGTATGGCGCGCAGCATCCGTTGACCGTCGTGCCCGCCGGCGACACCTCCAGAGGGACGGCCGAGTACCTCGTCGCGGGACATTGCTGCGAGAGCGGCGACATCCTCACCCCGGCGCCGGGAAATCCCGAAGGTCTGCTGCCGCGAACCCTCACGGAAGCCCGCATCGGCGATGCGCTGGTCGTGGGCGGATCGGGCGCCTACTGTGCCGCAATGTCGTCCAAGAACTACAACAGCTTCCCCGAGGCCCCCGAAGTGCTGCTGGAAACCGATGGCGCCCCGCGCCTGATCCGCAAGCGCCAGACCCTTGATCAGATCCTGGCTAACGAAGTAGATGCGTAGGCGTACACCGGTCTACGCCGTGCGCCAGCACATGCGCCTCTGCGCTCCCGCCATCGCCTCGTTCGCAAGTGCAACTCTTGTCATTACCCACAAGTTTTCCGTGTCAACACGCATGGACGCCCTAGCGCTTCGGCCACGAATACGGGCGTCTTTCGGGGCACTCCGCCACATCGAAGCACACATCCCGGGTGCCACCCCCAAACTGATTATCCCGCCAAGAGGCCTTTCCCTTCTCCTCTTCGTGGTGGTCTGTTCCCTTCTGCTACCACGAAGAGCACAAAGGACACGAAGAGAAGGAAAGAAACGGTGTATTCAAGAACCAAGTGCAATAGCGCAATGTGTCGCACGGCCTCGTCTCAACTGTTATCTCGACCATTTACCTGTTACCTGTCATCTCGACCGCAGGGAGAGATCTCGAACCACCCCTCGTTTAAATCTTCCACTCAGGATTGACGTCTGCGACAGAGATTTCTCCCTTCGGTCGAAATGACAAGTTGTGCACAAGTTTCAAACCTTTTGGCGAGGTAACCCCAACTGCGTTGGGGTGCATGAGCCACAGCGCCCCTTCCATCTGGGGGCGCCCCACTGCATATCCCGAATACGGAGACCGCGACAGCAGATGCGCCTGCTCAAGCGTTTCCTCACCTCCAAACGCAGTTTGGGGGTGGCACCCACAGTAGAAGGCGCAAGACTCTGGTTCCATGTACAGCCAAATCCATGAGTCACTGCTGTCCTAAACAAACTGAGTCTCGGACCGATCATCGGAAAAGACCAACGTTTCGGATAGGCCATGGGCCTGTTTGCTCGCTTTCCAGA
>JAACEL010000148.1 GCA_011682535.1 Nitrospiraceae bacterium
CGTGGTGGAACGTTACTGGGATGAGGACTAAAGCTTCCACATCGAGTGCAAGGAAGAGATTGGAATGGTTATGAAAAAGTTCGCAATGAACACTAGCGTGTTGATGGGAGAAAACGTCTGTGAGCAAATTGGAGCTCAGGCCGATGTGCTGGGCGCTCGCAAGATCCTGTTGGTCACGGACGAAGGGTTACAGAAGGCGGGTGTGGTGGCGAAGGTTCTTCAGCACATAGACAAGACAAAGTTCGCTGTGACCGTGTTCGCTGAGGTCAAGCCTGATCCTTCCGTGAAAACTGTTGATCAAGGCGCCGCGATTGCCAGAGAAAACGGGTGCGACCTGGTCATTTCCGTGGGGGGCGGCAGTCCGATCGATGCGGGCAAAGCCATTGCCGTCGTCATCGCCAACGGTGGTTCCTGTGCTGACTACGAAGGGCTTGACCAGTACACCGAACCTCCCGTGCCGTTGTTTGCGATTCCCACAACATGCGGGACAGGCAGCGAGGTTACTTTTGGCGCCGTGTTGACAAACACCGACACCAACTACAAGTTCATTCTCTACGGGTACAACTGCGCGCCGAGAGTGGCGTTTCTTGATCCGATGCTGGTAATGGGAATACCGAAACAGGTGCTTGCGCCTACTGGGATGGATGCGTTGACACACGCTGTGGAATCCTATATATCCAAAGGAGCTACTCCACAATCAAGACCTATGGCGCTGGAAGCCATGCGTCTTATCGGGAAGAACTTCACGTGTGCGATTGAGAACACTACCAACGTCGAAGCGATGACCAATATGCTCTATGCGGCCAATATTGCCGGGACAGCTTTCGCATGTTCTCGGCTCGGGATCATCCACGCGATGGCGTTGCCGTTGGGCGCGTTTTTTCATGTTCCGCACGGCATAGCCAACAGCATCCTTCTTCCTCATGGCCTCGACTATAATCTCGGGTATGACGACGCGGGTTATTGCGACATGGCGGTTGCTCTGGGAGAGGACTTGTCCGGACTGCCGAAAGAAGAAGGCGCTTGTAAGCTCGTTGATGTCATAAGGAAGATCGCTTGCGATGTGGGCGTGCCAACGACACTCTCCGATGTCGGCGTCACAGCAGACAGGATTGGCGATATGGCCAGAGACACGATGAAAAGCAGTCATATCCCCGTCAATCCAAGACCCATCAGCCAAAAAGAGGTCGAAGGCGTCTATCGCAAGGCGATGTAGGGGGAGCAATCCGCTCCCAGTCTTCAGGAACGTCCTCGGAAGCAGCAGAAGACTTGCGGTAGACACGGCCACGGTGAACGATGGCGTGATGCGCTCCGGGAGGAGGACCGGATGACTAGAGCCTGCACTGCTTGTGATTGACCTGCAACGCTGGTTCCTGGAGGTTGGGCCTCCTGAGAAGCTGGCACGCGTTGGGGCGCTGAGCGCCACCACAAACGCTCTGTTGGATTTCTTCCGAGATAGAGAGTGAGGATACTCTTTGCGCGCGTTCAATTGATACGGTAATTCTCGCGACCTTCTCTACGAATGCATGTGTCGGACTTACAACGGTCGAGGCGTACGAAACGTTAGCCGCCCAAGCATTGAGGCAAGAGAAGGTCATGATGCCAGAAACAAGACAAGCAAATGCCAGGGCTTCATGATGAAATCGAGCATATTTGATACTCCTGCGTGGACAGAAGGAGCATCATCCCACCTCAGAAAACCAATTCAATCAGCTGAGCACAGAAAAACGCAGTCAATGTAAATCGTTTAATAAAGGTCCGTTACATCTCGGCTGAATTTTTCACCATACGGGCTGCGCTGGCTGTCTTCAGACGGCCCAGGTCGGAGGCTTGGTTGAAGTTGCACCAGGACCCGCTTAGGCTTGCGGGAATCAGAGGAAGCCCCACTTTATCGCATTCGGTCAGGGCACCGGGGCGGTGGGCCGCATCGAGAAGTCCAGCCGCGCGCCAATCGTACACGGCGAAGAGAGGCTCCGCGTGCTTCGTGCAGGATAGGCGCGGCAAGACGGCCCATACGCCTGCTCGACGTTTCTCGAGAAGCCAGGTGATTGCCTCTTCGGAAATGAGCGGCATGTCACATGCAACGAAAAGCCACTGGCACCAAGGATCCCAGCGCAACGCGGACAGCATGCCCGCGAGCGGCCCCTTTCCATCAGGAACGTCACGCAGGCAGTTGAGGTGCGCCAGTGTGTCAGGCACAACGCTGTTACCGAGGAGCGCAGTCGATTCGACATGTGGCGAAAGGGTGTTGACAATGCTCTCCGCCCAAGTGTTCCCCTTGTGCTTCAGCAAGTGCTTGGGCTGGCCCATGCGGGACGAGGCGCCGCCGAAAAGGAGTCCACCGCGCACGGGTGTCTTCATGTGCTGGTCGCGAAGCCAATCGCGGAGGTACAGATGACAGCGCGCAACGCGGTCTTCGTTGCGACTCAATATGGCGGCAAAGGGCCCGGCGCTCTCAGGCGGGCGGGTCTCGCCGTCGCCCTGAAGCCAAACCTTCGCAGGTAGAGGAGTCGCTCTGTGTCCCTCGACGAGCACAATGTCGTGCCGCCGGAGCAGCAACTCTATCGCATCGTAAAGGGAAGGGATGCTGCCGTCCGGGAGACGAAGAAATCCTTGACTTGGGCCTTGCGCCAGTACTGTAGCCCCAGCGTTGAACAATCGGTCCGTGTCTTTGCCTGGCTGGTCGACCTGAAGACCGTGCGTGTCGTGCTTCACCACAGCGACCGTAAGGCCGTCAGCTCGAAGCAAGGGAACAAGTCTCTCGATCAGCGTCGTCTTCCCGGCGCCGCTAAACCCGCAGACTCCGATAATGGGCAGCCGGTCAAGGATGGGTTCAATCACGTCCGTCGTCCTCGTCCTGGTTCGGGAAACGCGGGGGCCCGCATGGGGCCGCATCTCCCCGCAGCTTTGCCAGACCATGCGGTAGGGCCGGCAGGACGGCACGCAAATTCTCGTCTGCCGCTCGACGGGAGCCCGGAAGGGAGAGGATCAGGGTCTTACCGCGTATGCCGGACGCGGCACGCGAAAGCATGGCATGGCTTGTGATCTGAAGCGAGGCGGCACGCATGGCCTCGTCTAGACCCGGAGTAAGTCGATCGACGACACTGCGGACCGCCTCCGGCGTGACATCGCGGGGGGCAAAACCCGTACCTCCGACAGCCAGCACCAAGTCCAGACGAGGACCATCGGCATAATGGCGAAGGCGTTCGGCAATCACCTCGCCCTTATCGGGCACGATTTCCGTCGCATAGACGCGCGCGGCGAGATGGGATTGCACGAGTTCCGCTACGTTTGGCCCCGCAGTGTCCATCGCCTCCCCACTCGAGCACGAATCGCTAACGGTGAGAACGGCTACCTGGTGCATTTCGGGTGGAACAGGTTCAAGCACCTCCACATGGTCACCGACTTGGACCGCGCCGCCTACGAGAACCTGCGCAAAAACACCACGCCGAGGCATAATGCAATCGCCGGTTTGATGGTAGATAGCGCAATGAGAATGGCAGGTTTTTCCGCGTTGCGTGAGCTCAATCTCGGCCTCGGAACCCAGCCGCAGCCGACTGCCCAATCCAAGGCCGCCCAGATCGATTCCCGAAACGGCAACGTTCTCCGCGAAGGCTCCGAATTGGAGGTCCGGCAAGTTTCGGCGCATGGTTTCGATGTCGGCAACGTCGAGAAGACTCACCTGCCGGTGCCACGCCCCGCCGTGCGCGTCTCCCTCCAGGCCAAAGCCTTTCACCAGTTTGCCGTGAGAGAACGGGGTCTTCTTGGTTCCCTTACACTCACTGGAGCAGATGGCTTCAATACTGCCCATTGTGGATATCCCTCGCCCGTATTATTCCTCAGAATCGCAACGCCAATGTCCGGATTTTCCACCGGTCTTCTCGATCAACCTCACCTGGTTGACGGTAATGTCCTTAGCGACGGACTTGCACATATCGTACACCGTCAAAGTGGCGATCGACACCGCCGTGAGAGCCTCCATTTCCACCCCTGTCCGTCCCTGACATCGGACCTCCGCCGCAATCTCAAGTTCGCTTCCATCCAGCTCGAATGTGAGCGCGACGTGGTCTATTGGGAGCGGATGGCACATAGGAATCAGCTCGGCGGTCCGTTTTGTGGCCATGATGCCAGCGATTCGAGCCGTCTCGATCACGTTGCCCTTGGCCACGCCTCCGGTTTCGGTAAGCATATCAGCAATCTCCGCGCCAAGACGGACCGTTGCTTCGGCCCGAGCCGTGCGGAAGGTCGCGGATTTTGCGCCGACATCCACCATGCGGGGATGACCATCCTTATCGAGATGGGAAAGAGCTGGAGAAGTCATGATTCGGTGGCTCCAAGATAGGGTTCCTCGTGGGGTCAAGCCGCTTCTTGGCGGCAGTCGTCAGGCCACCGAGAACCATACCCCCGAGAAAACCATAGGGGAGGCTGACAGCACTAAGCCCGACGAGACGCGCGATCATAAGACTACTGCGATTGGCGGTGGGGCCTTCTAGACACGCCATACGCTATCCTCCGATGGCAGCCATTTCACGTTGGTCGGCCAGATCGTGGTTCTGACGTTTCATAGAAAAGGCTTCGTGGATGTCGGACGCCAACGGTTCGAGGTCGCCCGCAAGCGCAAGACGAAGAGCCGGGCGAAGATCGAGATAACGACGGTGTGCTAGACACCCCAAGAGTCGGCCATCGGCGGTCAAACGAAGACGGTTACAGCCACGGCAAAACGGCCGGCTACTCGGTGAGATAAACCCGCAAACCGTCTTCCGTCCTCGCGCATCCTGCACATCATAGTCACGGCTTGTCGCGCCGAGCCTGTAGGGCGACGGGCGAAATGTCCGGCCTCCGGCTATCCGTTCGTAGGTTTCTCGCCACCCGACAAAGCGTTGGCCGAACTCACGGGCGGCCTCACCGATGGGCATCAACTCGAGGAAACGGATATGACATCCCGTGTCCAGAGCAAAATCGAGCATGTCGCCCACTTCGTGGTCATTGAGGTCCCGCATGACGACCATGTTAAGCTTTACTGGACGTAGGCCCTTGGCTAAAGCCGCCTCGATACCGGCTAAAGAGGACGCAAGGTTGCCGCCGCGAGTAATAGCCGCAAAAGTGTCCCCATTCAGGGAATCAAGGCTGATGTTGACGCGATGCAGACCGCCTCGTTTTAGTTCCTCCGCAACAGCGACCAGCCGTTGTCCATTTGTGGTCAATGCCACGTCGCCTATGCCAAGGCCGCCACAAGCCGCCACCACTTCGGGTAAGTCCTTGCGCAAGAGAGGTTCCCCCCCCGTAAAGCGAAGCTTGGCGATTCCCGCGGCCGTGTGTAGATGACGCACCAAGGTCACCAGTTCTGGAACCTGAAGACACGCGCCGGCGCAGACTTGGCCGCCGTCCCGCTCCGGGCGGCAGTAGCAACAGCGCAATTGACAGGCTGCCGTCACCGAGAGCCTGAGCGATATGTGGCTGGGCATCATGTGGCGGTTCCTCCCCAGCTCCGGAATGGCACGATGGTGCCCACCGGCAACTCGCTTGTATTCGGCGGAACAAGGATTGCTCCGTCCGCTGTTCCGCCGGTCACGAGATCGGCCGAACCTACTGGGGGGCGGAGTCGCACACACGTTCCTCCGTGCCCGTGGTCCAGCACAGCGGGAATCACCAAGAGGCGGTCTCGGGCATTTCGGACAGGCCCTGCCAAGGGAAGATTCAGCGTCGGCCGACAACGCTCGGCCGGACAGCCGGACAGCCGGCGCAGTCCAGGCAAGACCAGTTCATGCAACCCTACGATAGCGCTCAAAGGATTTCCTGGGAGGCCAAAGAGATATTGTCCCTGCCGTGTCTTGGCGAATAGCTGGGGCTTGCCGGGCTTCATGGCGATCCCCCGGTAGAGGATTTCCGCGCCTGCCTCGAGGAGAGCCTGAGGCACGTAATCATGCCGGCCTGCCGAGATGCCGCCGGTGAGAATCACAGCATCCGTCTCTGCCAGGCCCTCACGGACAGCCCCCAGCGTGGCTTCGAGGTCATCGATTACGACGGCACGAGTCACGTCCGCAAAGCCTGCCTCGCCCAACGCCGCCAGGAGCATGGGGCCGTTGGAATCCCTCACCTGGTGCGCGGCAGCGGAGTCGTGAGGTTCGAGCAGTTCCGCACCGGTAGTGAGAATGCGGATGCGCGGCCGGCGATACATGAGCACATCCCCGTATCCGGTAGCTGCAGCAACGCCTACCTGAGACGGCCCAAGCCGAGTGCCTACATTCAAAAGCCTTTGACCGGAACGAGCATTCTCGCCTCTCCCGAAGGTGTTGGCTCCGGCTTGTTCCCTTTCCGCGATTTCGACCCACCCATCGTCCGAACCGTCCGCAAACGAGCGGGTAGACGTCCTTTCCACGGGCACCACAGTGTCTACATCGGAAGGTATGTTGGCTCCGGTGTAAATACGCACACAGTGCCCCGCGGGAATGCTGGGAGAAGCTGCGGAGCCCGCGGCGACTTCGCCGTCGACTAGCAAACGAGCAGGCAATTCTGCGGCACGCAAGGCATACCCGTCCATGGCAGATCGATCAGCAGGCGGGATGTCTCGGTCGGCCAGCACGGGCTCTGCCAAATAGCCGCCCGCGGCCTGCGAGAGGCAAATGCGGCTGGGCTCCAGCGGGGTGACTTCGCGCACCAAGATTGCCCACGCCTCACGAGGCGTAATCACGTAATCTCCTTTCCAAACACGGGAGGCGCGGTCGTTTCCTTCCGCACCCTATCGGCCAGCGAATCGTGGCGCTTTCGCGCGGTAGATTCGAAGGCTCGGAGAACGTCTTGTTAGGTTACCGTATCAGATTTAGCGTTCCAGTTTCACCACTGCAGCGGCAACGCATCAGTTTGCGCCGTCATTGTACTGCGGTGCTGACTTTGAATTCGAGTGTCCCAACAGGTCCTCGATCGTCGCCAGGTCCCCCCGTGAAAAATCCACCGCCAACTCGGCCACGGCACGGAAATAGGGGTGCTGAGTTTTTTCACAGATCTTATTTCGGAGCGGCACAATCCAAGCGACTACATGGGCCGCCAGGAAATCGCGCTCCATTTCCCAGGCTCGAAGGAGATGCGCCTCGTCATGGGCGCTTGCGAATTCCCGCTCCTTTATGCAGAGGTGAGCCAAATACATCAACTCCAGCGCAATGTGATCAGGGAGATCCTTGAAATCCTCCGAAATATCGAGAGCCGCTAGTCGATACCACTTCTGAACGTCGACCGCGGACTCCCCCATCAGCAGGCCTGTCACTTCCTCCCCTTCAATCTCTCGGGTATCTCGATAGACCGACTCATAGGGCATCACATAATGGGCACCGGGAACCTTGAAAAGACGCATGAACTCATCTCTAGCCAGACTTTCCCATTCATCGCCGTTCGCGGCCAGGGCTGCGCACTGCTGTAGAGCACTTGCCATGGCGTCGCTGAACAAGCTGGCAGCTTCGTCGAGTAACCCTATGTTCCCCAGGGATCGGATTTCCTCGGACGATGGCGGTGCGCTGAAGGCTCTGGCCAGATAGGCGTAGACGTTCTGGCGAGAAACCGCCAGCTCGCTGAACGCGTCGCGCTCTCTTTCTACTGAAGTGGCCATCGGCTAGGGTATCAACACGAATTCGACGTTCGGTCCGGTCAATTCAGGGTCGGAGAAGCCGGAGGGGACCTCACCGGGATCACCCGTAAAGTCTTCCACAAATTGGATGGCGCCGGCAACACACGCAGTGGCACAGGCCGGTTCCAGTCCACCGTCGAGACGGTGGACGCACATGGTGCACTTCGTCACCTTGTTCGTATCGGTATCCACTCTCGCGGCGCCGTAAGGGCAGACCCCTACGCAATACCGACACCCGACGCACTTGTCCTGGTCAATAAGCACGACTCCGTCGGACTCTCGCTTCGATATGGCGTTTTCCGGACACGCCTTCATGCACGCGGGCTCGTCACAGTGGTTGCATGCCAGCGAAATGAACTCGCGCTTCGGGTTGGGGTAAGCGCCACTCTCGCGCTCGACGACGACTCGCCAGTCCGTGCGCAAAGGGGTTCTATTCTCGCTCTTGCAAGCCACAAAGCAGGAACGACAACCGATGCAGCGGGTCTCGTCAAAAATCCATCCGACTTGTGACATCCTGTTCTCCTCCGAAGTATCTAGACCTTCGCGACTTCCACAAAGGTGTCGTAGTAAGAAGCGCTACCGCCGACCTTATCCTGAAGCGTGACGTTGGAAAACACCGGGTCCTCCCGCATAATGGGATTGGCCGCGATACCAGCCCCCCGCAGAGCACTGAAGCTCGAAGGAGTGCCGTTTATTTCATGGGCGCGTGACGCCATTTCCCAGTGCCCGAAACTGTGGGCAATTGCCACAACACCGGGGCGGATCGTCTCGGTCACGTATGCTAGGCCCTTGGCTCCCTGAGGCAAAGACAGCGATCTGACTCGAACCACGTCCCCGGTCTGAATCCCTCTCGCTATGGCGTCGCCTCGGTTTATCTCGACGAAATTTTCGGGAAGGATCGACACCAGCCACGGGTTGTTGATAGTCCTCGCCATGCTGTGCCAACCTTGCTTGTACGTGGTGAGCCTGAGCGGAAAGCCCTCATCGGTGATGGGGTTGTCCTGGCTGTCGGCAATGGGCAGGTATTTCGCGAAACCTTCATAGGGTTCGCCCGTAATGGAATCTCCCGTCTGGGCGAGGGTCTCGTTGAAGAAATACAGACCTCCGGAAAAGCGGTGTGCCATCCTCTCGCCGTCGTAGAGGCCGTCATGACCCTCGAAACGTCCACCTCGCGCCAGCACGTAGTCGAGCCCGGGGCCGCCGCCCTCGTCGCCGATATTGCTGATAAGCTGCCGGTGCCAATCCCACGCCCGGTCGATGGGCACGGGGTTACCGTCGACATCTTGGCCGTCCAGGGGCAGTCCCATCGCTTTCGCCAATCCGATGAGGATGTCCTCCATCGTCTTGGTGTTCGGCAACACCGGGATGTAGTCCATCTGGTTCGTGAAACTACCGACCACGGGCTGGCGGACGCCGCTCACCTTCGTGTTGATGGCCGAGCCCACGTGAGGCGTGCTCCAGCGCTCTAGGTAGGTCGTGTCCGGTAGGATGTAATCGGCGTACGCCGTGGTTTCCCCCATCAAGATGTCGATCGAGACAATGAGGGGGACCTTCTGTTCGTCTGCCAGGACGCGCTGCACGTTCGTCTTGGCGGCGGGAGTAGAATACGCCACGTCGTTCCAATAGAGGATAAGAGCCCCGGTGGGATAGGGATAACCGTCCTCAATGCTGGGAACGATTTCCTGGTAGTTGAGGTGAAAGGCGAAGGGAAACCAGGGCCTCCGGGCAGGATATCCGTAGTTGGCAAACTCGGTACTGTCCTGATAGAAATGCTTCGCCCGTGTGAGTCGAACACCTGAGTTGCTCACGCCGCCGACGACGGTAGCCGGCGCGAACCGGTTGCCCGGTTTCCCGCCCATCTCGTGCCAATGGCTGCCGCCGAACACATGACCGCCTTTCCAATTATAGTTCCCCACCAACGTGTTGAGATTGATAATAGCCCACCCGGTATAAGTGCCGTTCGTGTGTTGAACGGAGCCGCGGTAGAACTCAACCGAGACCCGCCTCCCGTGGGAGACCAACTCGCTGGCGATCGCCTGAATCGTCTCGACTTCGATGCCGCAAATCGCAGCGTACTCTTCCAACGTGCGACTCCGGGCCTCGTCCGCATAAAGCTGAAACGCCGTCTTGCATTGAATGCCATTCACTTCGACCGTACCCGGCAGGAGTTCTCCCGCATCCACGGTGTTGTACCGGGCGGCGGCGGCTTGCTTGCCCCCCCCCGTCGACCAAACCACGAAATCGTCCGCCGTGCCCCCGGGGATAGCGGCCTCGTCCGCCCTCAAATAGGCCGTCGCGTGGCCATTGTTGCCGTCCAGCTTGACGAGGCGGGTGGCGTCCGTAACATTGAGCTCCCCGGTGGGACTAGCTGCATCGCCGTGAGGACGCTGAAGGAACGCGATATTGTGCCATCCATTGTCGATTATGATGCGTCCTATGGCCAAGGCTAAAGCGGCGTCGGCGCCGGGCACGATAGGCAGCCACCAGTCGGCCTTGCTGGCGGCCACGTTGCATCGAGGATCCACCACCGCCAGCTTCCCACCGCGCTGGAGCATTTCGATCAACTTCCGCGACTGCGCCACAAAGGGGAAGTTCGCCGCGCACGGGTCCGATCCAAACCACAACACGAACTCGCAGTTGGGCAGGTCCGTACTCCCTTTCGTAAGGGTCTTGTTTTCCTGAAATTTACCTGAGGCGAATTCGTAAGCGACGTGATGGCTGGTT
>JAACEL010000149.1 GCA_011682535.1 Nitrospiraceae bacterium
GGTTCACACTGGGGCTGTATCTGATCGGGATTACCTTCATTGGTGTCTGGTCGGCCAAGCGGATCAAAGATACGGCCGACTTCTTCATCGGCGGGCGACGGTTTGGCAAGGTCTTCATGATCTTCTTCTCCTTCGGCGCGGGCACGAACGGCAACCAGGCCGTGGGCGTGGCGTCGAAGACCTACTCCAACGGCCTGTCCGGCATCTGGTACCAGTGGCTGTGGCTGTTTGCGACCCCCTTCTACTGGATTATCGCCCCCGCGTTCCGCCGCATGCGGGCGATTACCACGGGCGACTTCTTCGAGTACCGCTACGGTCCCTACACCGCCGCGTTGTACACCTGTGTCGGCGTGATGCAGTTGGCGGTCAACATCGGCGTGATGCTGCTGGGGTCGGGCGCGGTGATCGAGGCGATTTCGGGCGGCGCCATCGATCGATGGGTGGCCATCCCAGTCATGACGGTGCTCTTTGTAACGTACGGCATCGCTGGCGGACTCAGCGCGGCCATCATCACCGACTTCATCCAGGGCATCCTCACCGTCGTGTTGTCGTTCATGCTGTTGCCGTTCGCGCTCGAGGCCGTGGGCGGCTTCGCGGGGTTGCACGAATCCATCCAGAATCCCGACATGTTCAGCCTCGTGGCCCCGGGCGAGATCAATGGATTCCACATTCTTATGTTCGCTATGAACGCCCTGATCGGCATCGTCACACAGCCCCATATCATGGGTGTGTGCGCGGCTGGCCGGAATGAGATGGATGGGCGCGTCGGGTTCGCCGCGGGCAACTTGCTCAAGCGTGTGTGCACCGTCGCCTGGATGCTGACGGGACTGTGCGCCATGGTCATGTACGTCAACTTGTCCAAGAGTGAATCCGATCTCGTCTACGGCAAGATGGCGCGCGACCTGCTGCCGCAGATCTTCCCCGGCCTCGTTGGCGTGTTTCTGGCTTCGCTACTGGCGTCGGTCATGTCCTCGTGCGACGCGTTCATGGTGTCCTCGTCGGGCCTGTTTACGCAGAACCTGTACCGGCGCTTCATCGTCAAGGGTCATGACGACAAACACTACGTATTCGTGGGGCGCATCGTCTCACTCGTGATCGTTGCCTCCAGTCTGCTGTTCGCCGCCGCAACCCCGAACGTGGTCGCGGGCCTGGAGATGTTCTGGAAGATCTCGGCCATGATGGGCGCGGCATTTTGGATGGGACTTTTCTGGAGGCGGGCCACGCCCGCTGGCGCGTGGGCGGGAACCTTCGCCGCCTTCGCGGTTCTTCTCGTCACCAGTCAGGACGCATTCCACGCCTGGGCCGTCGGCCATCTGCCAGCACGGATGATCTGGGAGGACCAGTTCCGCATCTCCTGGCAAATGTTCAGCTATCTCACGGTCGGCTTCAGTACCTGCATCGTCGTGAGCCTGCTCACCAAGCGCGTTCCCGACGCGCAGTTGAACCGCTTCTTCAACTGCATACACACCCCAGTCGGCGAGAACGAGCCGCACCTTGAGCCGTTCACCTTGCCCGAGGGCGTCAAGCCCGCGCGCCCGCGCAAGCTCATCAACCATCCCGACTTCGAGATTCCCGTGCCGAGTCTCGTGGGTATGCTGGGTTTCGGATTCTTCTGGGCGTGCGTCTTCATGATGATCGGCTTTGTATTCTGGATGGCGACCTGGGGGAGCTAGGGGTCCGGCACCGGGATTCTGCGAATCCGCTGGAGACGCAGGAGCCCTTGACAGTATCCGGGATCTTCACCCATAATCGCTTGTCGTTTTTTTGTAGGTGTAGGTCCTTTGTTGCGGGGGATGCTGCTTCGAGAAGACGCCCACCCCCCGGGCCCAATTGTAGTGAGGAGGAGTCCATGTTCAACGGTTTCTTCAACATCCCTGAACCCAAGAATGAGCCCGTACTGATGTATGCGCCCGGTTCGCCCGAGCGCGACGAACTCAAGGCTAAACTGCAGGAGATGATCGACAACCCGGTCGAGGTGCCCAGCATCATCGGCGGGAAGGAAGTTCGCTCGGGCCACACCGTCGACATGCGCTGTCCCCACAACCACAGCCAGATCCTCGGCCACTACCACCAAGCCAGCGCACAGCAAGCGGAAGAGGCCATTGCCGCGGCCAACGCCGCCAAAGGCGAATGGTCGCGCATGCCGTGGGACAACCGGGCCACCGTGCTGCTTAAGGCCGCCGAGTTGCTGGCGGGCAAGTATCGCCAGACGCTCAACGCCGCCACCATGCTCAATATGAGTAAGACCCCCCTCCAGGCCGAGGTCGACTCGGCGTGCGAGCTGATCGACTTCTGGCGGTTCAACCCCCATTTCATGACCCAAATCTACCACGACCAGCCCGCGTCCAGCCACTTGGTGCTCAACTATATGGAGCACCGTCCCCTCGAAGGGTTCGTGTTCGCCATCACCCCGTTCAACTTCACCTCCATCGCCGGCAATTTGCCCACCGCCCCCGCGCTCATGGGTAACGCCGTCGTGTGGAAGCCCGCCTCAAGCGCCGTGCTGCCCGCCTACTATATAATGCAGATCCTCAAAGAGGCCGGCATGCCCGACGGCGTCATCAACATGGTGCCCGGGCCCGGACCCGTCATCGCCCCGCCCGTCCTCAACCACCTCGACCTCGGCGGCATCCACTTTACCGGCAGCACCCAGGTCTTCTCCACTATCTGGCTCGCCGTCGGGTCCGACATTCGCAAGTACTACTCCTACCCGCGCATCGTTGGCGAGACCGGCGGCAAAGACTTCATCTTCGCCCACGCCTCCGCCGACATGCCCGTGCTGGCTACGGCCATGGTGCGCGGCGCCTACGAATACCAGGGGCAGAAATGCTCCGCCGCCAGCCGCGCCTACGTGCCCGACAACCTCTGGCCCGAATTGAAGGCGCGATTGCTCGACGATATCGCGGCGATCGAGATGGGCGATGCCTGCGATTTCTCCAACTTCATGTGCGCCGTCATCGACGAAGCCAGCTTCAAGAACATCACCGGCTACATCGACTACGCCAAAGACAACCCCGATCTCGAGATCATCGCCGGCGGCGGCTACGACGACTCCGAAGGCTGGTACGTCGAACCCACGCTCGTCGTCAGCAAAGATCCCAAGTCGCGCCTCATGTGCGAAGAGATCTTCGGCCCCGTCCTCACGGTCTACGTCTACCCCGAGGCCGAATTCGAGGAACACCTCGCCGTATGCGACCAGACCAGTCCCTACGCCCTCACCGGCGCCATCTTCGGCCAGGACCGCCAAGCCATCGTCAAGGCCACGCACGCCCTGCGCCACGCCGCCGGTAACTTCTACATCAACGACAAGCCCACCGGCGCCGTTGTCGGCCAACAACCTTTCGGCGGCAGCCGCGCCTCCGGCACCAACGACAAAGCCGGATCCTGGCTCAACCTCGAACGCTGGATCTCGCCCCGAACCATCAAAGAGAACTTCCTACCCCCAACCAACTTCCGCTACCCCCACATGGACAAGGAATAGGCGCGGGGAGGAAGCCAACTGAATCGAGTCCAGACCGCCTCTCTCGGCACACGCCGGGGAGGCGGTTGTCTCCTCACACGAGAAACGCGTAGCGCAGCACGAAGGCCAGAGCGATCAGGTACATGATGGGGTGGATGTCCTTGGCGCGTCCGCCGAGCGACTTCACGGCGACGAAGGACACACAGCCCGCCGCGATGCCTTCGGTGATGCCGTATCCAAACACCATGATCGCCAGCGTCAGGAACGCGGGCAAGCTTTCGGTGACGTCTTCCCACTTTACCTTGCGTAGCGGCGCCATCATCAGGAAACCTACGAAGATGAGCGCCGGCGCCACGGCCGGGTACATGCTCACGTACAGCTCGCCCGGGGCAGCCCCGCTGAAGGATGCCCCGATGTCTTGCCCCGCGAACTGGATAATGGGCGCCAGCGCTATCGCGAGCATGAAGCAGATCCCCGTGACCACGGCGGCCAGTCCGGTGCGCGCGCCCGCCGCCACCCCCGTGGCGCTCTCGATATAGGTCGTCACCGTCGATGTGCCGAACAGAGCCCCCATGCACGAGCCCGCGGCGTCGGCCAGAAACGCGCGGCCCGCGCGGGGCAGTGTGCCGTCTTCGCGTAGGAAACCTGCCTGCGTACTCACGCCTACCAGCGTCCCCACGGTGTCGAACAGGTCGAGGAAGAAGAACAGTGCAATGGCCACCAGCGCGTCGGGCCAGCGCTCGACGAGTTCGGAGACGTTGAGCTGGAAAAACGTCGACATGTTGAGTTGGACGGGTTCACTGACCTTGGGGATGATGCCGGTGAGTAGTCCGATGCCGCAAGTCGCCAGGATGCCGATCAGGATCCCGCCGTGGATGCCGCGGGCGTGCAAGACGGCGATCAGCAGCACGCCGAAGGCCGTCATCAGCGCCGGGCCGGTATGGAATCCGCCCATATGCACCATGGTGGTCGGGCTGCTCGTGACGATCCCGCCCCATTGTAGGCCGATGAAGCCGATGAACAGGCCAATTGCCGGGCCGATGCTGTTGGTGAGACACGGTGGCAGGATCTCGAGCATCTTCTCCCGGGTGCGAAATATGGCGAGAACCAGGAAAAGAAGACCCGATATCAGCACAAGGGTCAGGCCTGCCTGCCAGGAGAACCCCATCCCGCCGGGAAACGTCGAGCAAACGGCAAACGCGAAAAGAAAATTCTCTCCCATACCCGGGGCCAAGGCGAACGGATACCGCGCGAACAGGCCCATCAACACGCTGGCGAGGCTGGCCGAAAGGCACGTGGCTACGAGAACGGAGCCGAAATCCATGCCCGCACAACTCAGCACCGTGGGCTGGACGAACACAATGTAACTCATTGTCGCAAAAGTCGTTATGCCACCCACAACTTCGCGCCACACGGTGGACCCGGCTGCCTGGATACCGAAAAAGCGGTCGATGCCTTTCATGGAAACGCCCCTCGTTGCTGCTGGATGCTGGTGAGGCCTTTTCCGATTCTACCGGGAGGCCATCGCTCGTTCAAACGCAAAATAAATGGAACTATTCCAGCAAAATCCGTGTTAATTGGGTATAATCGTAATGTGTAAATACTCGCCCCGGGGACCCTGCGGAATACACACTATTTTCATTTTTCTTTATGCATTCGATTTAAGGCACGCACATGGCGGGGAGTGAGGTATCATGTCTACGATTTGGTTCAAACGAATGGAAGGTACGGTCGAGACGAGTTCTCGGATCAAAGCTTGGTGGCTAAGCAACTTTCAGGGTCTGAAAGTGTTTGAGGAGAAACTGAGCCCACGGAAGGGCTCATTCGGCAGAATCAGTTGGCAACGCGTCTGGATCCTGAAGCCGAAGGAAAACT
This sequence comes from Nitrospiraceae bacterium, assembly GCA_011682535.1. Lineage (GTDB taxonomy): Bacteria > Hydrogenedentota > Hydrogenedentia > Hydrogenedentales > SLHB01 > JAACEL01. The sequence continues at coordinate 5,336 of JAACEL010000149.1, forward strand.
AGCCCACCATCCGCACGGCGGGCCGGTGTATGACTGAGGCTGCGGCGTTTTTTCATTGCCGTTTCGGTGCAGGATTACTTCTTCTTCCTCTGCGGTTCTCTGTGTTCTCCGCGACTCTGCGTTGAGTAAGCACAGCCACGCTCCCTCATCATCGCGCACCGAGGCCGTCGCTCCGTGTCCTCCATGCTTTCCGGGGTTAAGAACCCCGCCCCCATCCCAATCCAACACTTTACGCACGTCCTGCCTTCGTTTGCGTTGGTGGGTGGGGATGCGTATTCTTCGGGCATGGGGTTATCGGCCAAGAGAGATCTGTGGGATTGTACCCGCGCGTGCTTGTTGTGGCTGGGGTTAGGGTTTGGACTGGGGTGGTACTACGCGTTCACGCATTATGACCGTAGCTGGTGGCCTATGCCGTTGCCCGAGGGGGCGGCGCCGCTGATTCTCTACTATTTCTCCGTGCTCAATGTGCGCCCGGAACTACAGGTCGTGCATTGGCTGGCAATGTTTCCGGTGGCGGGGTTCCTGTGGGTGTGGGTGCTGACGGTGACGGCGCCGTACTATGGCGGGCGGCGGGTGGATTACGCGTACACCGCGCTGCGGTTCTCGGTGACGTCGTTGCCGGTGGCGTTGGTGGGGCCGGCGATGGCGTTCGTGGCGGCGGGGGGGCCCGGGGGGCTGGATTGGAATCAGATGACAGGGGTGGCGTTGCGCCAGGCCCATGTTGTTCCTTGGTCCTGGCTGACGCCGCTATACGCCGGGTTGGCTGGCGTGGCGTTGATCTGGCAGATCGTGTTGTATGTGAAGGTCTTCGATCTGCACGGCAAGAAGGCGTGGGCGCATTTTTTGTCGAGCGTGGTCACTTTGGGGGTTCTTGCCTGTGGACTGGCTACGTTGGCGGCGATTCCGTTGCTTTGGAGCCTACAGTAGCCACTCGTCGAGGTGTTCTCTGACGAAGGCGTCGTCGTTGAGGTGGGGGTAGGCGGCGTAGACGCGGTCGATCTCGGCTTGCTGCCCGGGGGACAGATCCTCGTCGGGGTTCAACGTCCATCGTCCGGCCAACAGGCCTTGGCGCATCAGGATCTCGTGGATGCCGGCGATGCATCCGGCGAACCCGTTGGCCGCGTCGAAGGCGGCGGCGTTGCTGTCGGTGACCTGAACGGCGCGTGTCATCATCTCGGCGGGGACGTCTCCACCGGCTTCGACGAGGGCGTGGCATTCGTCCAACAGGTCCACCGCCTTGCGGGTCCAGAAGGACCAATGGCCGAGGAGTCCGCCTACGATGCGCAGCGATACCGGTTCAGCGTCGACGTCGACCTGGTAGGTGGTGAGGAGGTCGGCGACGATGGCGTCGTCGTTGCCGGTGTAGAGCGCGATTGCGTCGGCGCGGCCGGATTCGGCGACGCCGCGGATGACGTCGAGCGTCTGGTAGCGGTTGAAAGGGGCGATCTTGATGGCGACGAGGTTGTCGATGGCGGCCAAACGCCGCCAAAACTCGAAGGGGAGCAAGCGTCCGCCCGCGGCGGGTTGCAGGTAGAACCCCATGATGGGGAACACGTCGGCGACGGCGCGGCAGTGGGCAATGAGTTCGTCGACGCTGGCGGTCTTGAGGGCCGACAGGCTCACGAGGCCGGCGTGGTATCCCGCCCCGGCCAGCATTTCGGCCTCCTTGACGGCCTGGGCGGTTGCGCCGCAGATGCCGCCGGCCTTGAGCACGGGGCGGCCGGTCGCGGCGATGTAGTCGTCCACGGTCTCCCCCGCGAGTTCGATGACCGGTTCGAGGAGTCCGCAGGCGGGGTCGTGGATTTCGAACTGCGTGGTATGCACACCGACGGCGACACCGCCCGCGCCCGCGGCGCAGTAGTAGCGGGTCAACGCGCGCTGGCGGCGCTCATCCAGCTTGCGCGCTTCGGTGAGGGCGAGGGGATGGGCGGGAATCACATGGCCTTCCCGCAGGAATTGGTGGACTTGGTCTCGCGTCATGGGCCGGTTCCTTCAGAGCGTTCTTCTTTCTTTTCGCGAGAAAAGAAAGAAGCAAAGAAAAGCGGAATCCCGGCTTCGCCGGGGGAACCGCTTGGAACGTCGCTATCCGTTGGGGTCCCTAGTATTTGCCGTCGCGGGTGGTGAAGTGGGTTGGTTTGTCGAGCAGTTTGCCGTCCTTCATGATCCAGGCGGCCACCCATTCCACGACGGTGTCGAGCGTGATTTCCGGATACCCGAAGAGGCGATGGCATTGGGCGGCGTTGCTGAGCCAGGCGGTCGGGGCTTCTTCGCCCACGATCTTCGGTTTCTTGCCCATCAGCGCGCCGAAGCGTTCGGCCGCCCATCGCACCGAGACGAGTTCCGGGCCGGTGACGTTCAGCGCGCGGGCGGGGGACGCGGCCAGGCTGAAGCACTGGAGTGCGACGGCGTTGGCGTAACCTTGCCACACACAGTTGAGATGGCCCATGGTCACGTCGATTGGCTCGCCGCGCCACACGTTCAGCGCGATGTCGACCAGAACACCGTAGCGCAGTTCGACGGCATAGTTGAGCCTGTAGTGCAACACCTTGGCGCCGTGTTCGAGGGCGTAGTAGTCGAACATGCGTTCCCGTCCCACGCATGACATGGCGTATTCGCCGACGGGGTCGAGGGGGGTGGCCTCCGTGGAGCCGCCCGACACGACGGGGACCAGCGGGTAGACGCAGCCGGTCGAGAACGACACGATCCGCGAGTCCTTGTAGCGCTCGCCCACGAGTCCGGGCAGATGGACGTTGGTGGCCCAGGTCAGATGCTCGGCGCCAGTCGAGCCGAACTTGCGCCCGACCATGTAGACGACATTGGGGACGTCGGGCAGGCCGGCGACGGCGCCGGGTTCGAGCAGGTCGGCCTGGAGGGTCGTGATGCCGCGCGCTTCGAGTTGCTTGCGCAGCCCTTTCTGTGAGAAGGAGGACACGGCCAGGATGCGCCGCTGTTTGCAGGCGGCGGCGTCCGCGCGCGCGGCCAACTGGGCCAGGGTCACGCCCATCTTGCCGCCGACGCCCAGGATGATGATGTCGCCGTCGAGCCTGGCCATGGATTCGATGAGGCGGCCCGACGGTTCGGAGAGTCGATCTTCGAGCGCCCGTATGGAGCGAATGGGCGTGGACGTCATGGGAGACACTGGGGTACGTTTGCGCGGCATAGTGGTCATCCTTTCGCGTCGGAGTTCCAACTGGCCCATTCTAGACACCGGCGACCTGGCATTCCAGCCGTTTCCGGCTGGGGCACGGTGTACAGTATACTGCCTGCAACTATGGATCCCAGGGAGAGGATAGTGATGAGTCAGACACGTAGAGAATTTTTGACCTTTCTAGGCGCGCTGGGGCTGAGTTCGTCGGCCTCCGCGGCGTTCAAGTTGTTTGGCGAAGGGAAAGGCCCGCTGACGATTGCGGCCATCAACGATATCCACGTGCTCGATGCGCGCAGCACGGGGCTGGTCAGCCGTGCCGTGAATCACATCAACGCCAACTCGGACGTGGCCTTCACCGTCGTGTTGGGCGACTTGGCCACGGACGGGAAGCTGGGCGAGTTGAGCCTGGCGAAGTCGGCGCTCGACCGGCTTGAGAATCCGTATGCGGTCGTGCCCGGCAACCACGACGTCGACCCGACCCGCAAGAACGGCCTCGCCAATTACGAGCGGGAATATGGCGGCGTTCAGTGGGAGGAAAAGAGCGACGGCTGGGTGTTCATGGGGTTCAACTCGTGTGAAGGCACCAGCAGCGACGTGACGGTGTCCGCCGAGCAGATGGCGTGGATCTCGAAGCGTGTGGGCAAGATCAACCGGGAGCGTCCGATCGCCCTCTTCGCCCACCATCCGTTCAACCCGCACACGAAGAACTACCGCGTGAAGAACGCCGAGGAAGTGTTGGGCCTGTTCGGCGGCCACAACCTCAAGCTCGTGGCCACGGGACACTGGCACGGCAACCAGGTCGAGACACGCGATGGCGTTCTGTTCACGACAACCGCCTGTTGTTCATCGACGCGCGGCAACTTCGACGATACGACGGCCAAGGGCTACCGCTTGTTCCATTTCGACAAAAAAGAAGTCCAGACCGAATTCGTCACCGTTCAGGCGTGACGGCTTACGGCGTCTTCAGCTTGGTAATGAAGCACGAGGGGAAGCCATCATGGCCGTGAAGTGGATTGTTGCCGACATCGACGGGTGCATCAGTCCGGACGAATCGGTTCCGTGGAATTTGGAGTCGTTCGGGCGGTTTGCCCATTTGGTTCGCGAGGCGTCGGCGGGACGCGGTTCGTTGCCGCCGCTGACGTTGTGCACGGGGCGTCCGCAGCCGTACTGCGAAGTGCTGATGAAGATACTCGACATCCGCGTGCCGGTGATTGCCGAGAACGGCGCGGTGTTGTACTCACTGCACGACAACGTGGCGCGCTATGGACCGGGAGTGACGGAGGAGAAACTGCTCGGTCTGCGGGCCGTACGGGAGTTCATCGAGACCAAGGTGTTTCCCGAATTCCCCGATGCGGTATATCAGTTCGGGAAAGAGGCGCAGCTCTCCATTTTCAGCGAGCGCACGGAGATCTTCGAATCCATCAAGCAAAGAGTCGAGGAGTACGTCGCGCAACAGGGCGGTCCGGACCTGTTGATCAATGCGTCGCCCTGCTATCTCAACATCTCGCTCAACGGTGTCGACAAAGGATCGACGTTGCGGATGCTGCTCGATGAACTGGGCGCGACGCACGACGAAGTGGCGGGGGTAGGCGACAGCGTGGGTGACCTTCCGTTGCGGAACGCAGTGGGCTTCTTCGCTTGTCCGGCCAATGCGGACCTGGAGGTGAAAGCCGCCGCGGACTACGTCTCGCCTTACGAGAATATCGACGGGATGCTCGATATTCTGACGCGGTCGGAGTTGCAGCACTAGGCCACACTCGGTGGGGTAACCGGCGAGTACTTATCCCACATGTAGTATATCGAGGGGGCGACACCGTATTGACGTCA
>JAACEL010000150.1 GCA_011682535.1 Nitrospiraceae bacterium
AAACAGGAGCCGCTCGGCGGCGGCCAGTTCCGGGGCACGCATGAAGAGGGCCCGTTTAGCCATGCGTGCATCGAGGAAACCACGCCGCTGCGCCTTGCGGTCGATCTTCGATTTGCCTGCCAGCCTGGCATGGCGCTTTCGCAACGCACGAAGCGTCTCGGTTTCCGCGGCGACATTCATCCCCTTCCCGGCAAAACGCTCGATCATCTCCCCGAACAGGTCGAGGGTGCGTCCCATCGGATCGTATTGGAAGAGATGCACGACGAACCGTTCGCCGCGGCCGTCCTCGAACTTGAGTTCGTATTCGGGGCCTATCCCACCCCGGTTGGCGTCGAGGGCCACCTCGCGCGGCTCGCCGGGCGACAGGCTCAGGCCGCCCTTCAAGGCAGGTGTGCTTCCGCGTACTTCTACGGTGCGGCCTCTCTTGCCTCGCCTTCCTTTGGCGGAAGCCGCGACGCCCAAGCGCACCTGGAACTTGCCATCGACGCAAGGGCCCGCCTGGTTGAGGAAGATGTCGGAGGCCAGGAGAAGCAGCGGGCGCCCCGTGATGGGCGTGTGCTTTCCCCCCATGCCGAGACCGATGCGCAGTCCCCGCTTCTCCCAGTCGGGGAACAGCGACAAGGGCAGCCGTACCTCCCAGGTCGTGAGGTCTTTGCTGAAAGCGCCGTCGAGCGGATGGCTGTCGACGAGTTTCGCCCGATTCCCCTTGGGTACGTACTGCTCGAAGACAAGCCCCCGCTTCCCGATCGCGATCACACCGCAGCCGTCCCCATTCGCGGTAGACACGATGGCCACGTGACTGCTCAGAAGCCGGTCGAAACGGAGCCCCAAGAACAGGTCGTCACCGATGTAACCTGCGGTGACTGCATGGTTAACCAACGCGCCCGATTCGAAATCCGCCGGGATCGCCGCCACCTGCGCCGAGCCGGAAGAGGCAACCTTCCAACAGTCGTCGTTGAGCACACCGTCGAGTTTGGGTGCGGATGGCAGCGCAGGGAGCGGGATGCGGTCGTCGCCCACATGGTGCGGGTATTCCTTCACGCGGCCGTTGTAGGGCACGAGGCGTGGGCTCAGGTCGGCCCGGCCATAGGTCTTCGCCCAGGCGTGTTCCTCGCCGAGAAAGGCCCGGTACAGTTGTTCGTCGTGCGTGGCGCTTGCCGCCATTACCGCTGGCCCGGCGGATGCGGGCTCGTCGACGCGCTTGGTCTCGGGCACGGCAACGGCGTCCGGCGGGATGGGCTCGGCTTGGCCATAGATCTCGATCTCGTCGATGCGGGCCAATCCGCCGTTGGTCTTGTCGATCGCGATGCGCACCCGGCGCGCCTGGACGGGTTCGAACAGGAACGTCTCCCTGGTGTGAACCGGCGTGTCGCTACGGGTGTGGACGGTGGTCCATTCCGTGTCGCCGCCTTCCACAGCCGTCTGGATCGAGAAAGATATCGCCGCCCGGTCGCGGTAGCGGCCTGACGCGTCGCTGGCGAACGCCACTTTGTACACCCAGTACACGCTGCCCAGATCGATCTCGGCCCACGACGGATCGCCCCCGCTAATCCAACTGTTCTCATTGCCTGAGACCCCGTCGTTGAGGTGGGCGGTCTGGTGAAAAGGATGTCCCCCCATTTCCGACGATGCCGTCGCCGTCGCAGCGGGCAGCAGGGCCAGGTTAGCGAAGCCCCGTGCATCCTGCCGGGGAGCGTCATCGGGCACAGATCTTGGCTGGAAGTCCAGCCTGCCACGTGCGCCGATCGACGGCGGCGGTGGCGGCCCGGGAACGACACCCGAAAAAGCGGCAGCGGAATCTCCCGCCGGGCCAAGCACACCGCCGATGGCGATGGTGATGAACGCCCACACCCCGATTGCCGTATTCGAGCAACGAAGCCTTCGCATGACACTACTCCCCAGATCGGTGATCAGAGCCCCGTGGCTCAGACGGAGCCGTCAACGAACGTTATGCCATTATGCGCCAACACCTCGCCACAAAAAAAGGGCCTTGCCGTCGCAGTGAAGAAATCGCTCGAAACGGCCTAACCACACCCATAGGACGTGGATCGCCGGCCGTTTCGTGGCTTCGCCACCGCGATTTCCGCTAAGCGATTTGTTCCAAGCAACCGGGTTGCCGTAATCGCCGCTTGTCCGGGTACTTCGGGCGCGCCACAATACACCACCCGGCGTTCGGGGCGCAAAGGGGGGGGAATTTGGCGAACGCACGCCAACCTACTATAATGCGCCGCCGTGGTCCAGGAGCGGACCATGCTTGCCAAGACAGGATTGCAGGAGAAGAATGTATGATGTCGATTGTCATGATCTCCGTTGCCATTTCTTCTACACCATTTGCCGGCAGTGCGCAAGACGTGACCGGCTTTGATGCGTTTCGTGCGGTGTTTGTTCCGGATGCGGCCTGTGCGCTCGACAGCCCGCGGGCGCAGCGCTACGTCGCTCGCTTCGACCGCGACGTAAAGGGGCAGGCGGCGGCCTTCGATTTCGATGTGGGCTTGTTCAACGCGCAAGGCAAGATGCCGCCTCCGGAGATCGCCGATCTCGCGCCGGAGGCGCGCAAGGTGTACGCGGAAAACGGCGAGTATCAGTGGGCCTATACGCGAGGACGCGGCTCGGCGTCGGCCATCGGCACGTTCGCCCTGGCATGGGCGCTGCCTACGTCGAAGCACTACGGCGACGAGCGGCTACGCCAAGGCGTCATTCGTGGCCTCGAGGCCTTTTTAGACAGCCAGTTACCGAGCGGCGAGTTCGCGTTCTGCTCGATTCGCTACAGCAGCGTCTATCAAACCCATGAGATGGCGTGGCGCCTGGAACCGCTCCTCGCGGCCTACCTCTGCGTGCGGCACACGCTCCCGCCGAAGCAGGCCCAGCGATTCCACGACGGCCTCGAGCGCGCGGCGGACTATCTCTACACCGAGGTCTGTGACTCGCAAAGCAACCGCGGCTGTATTTGGTGCGGTGTGATGGCTGTCGCCGCCAAAGTATTCGACCGCCCGGACTACCTCGAACGCGTGCGCGAGACCTGGGCGTGGGTCGGCCGCAGGGTGCTCCACGAATCAGGGATGATCACCGAAGGTCCCGGGCCCGATTTCATTTACGCGTATGAATCGTTCGCCTACTCATTTCTTCAGCGCCTCGCCACGGGAAACACGGCACTCGACGAACCCCTCATGCGCGCGCTCGACTGGTTCAGCACGATGCAGGATTCAGCCGGGCTGCCCATGCAGGCGGCATCGACGAGGCTCGACACCTATGTGCCGGACCGTCTGGCCTTTCTCGTCGGCGCCCTGGAATACTATGCGCGGGAGAGACCGTATTATGCGGCGCTGGCCGGGGAATACCTGGACATCCTCGATCGCGAGAGAGGGGCCGTGGCCACTGATCACGGCAGCATTATGTGGCTGGCCGCCGCCCTATACCACGACCCGGTCATCGCGGTCGAGCCGCTACCCGAACGGTTGCGCCGCTTCACCACGTCCGCCGCGTTCGACGTGACGCACTATCTGAACGTCCGCCGCGACTATCATACCCTCGTTCTCTTCAGTGGCGTAAAGGACACCACGGGCCTACAGCACTGGTGCCTTGCCGGCGAGCGTCCCGCACTGTTCGAGTACCCCGGAGGTTCCTCAGGCGTTCGGGCGTGGGGCCTCGATACTGCGCGGATAAACCTCCGCGGGAACCGCCGCACGGATTCGACCGGCCTCGACACGGCCTCCGTCAACTGGGGCGGCGTCCGTACCTGCTACGTCTTCGGCGAGTCGAGCACGTGGGTTATCAACGTTGCGCCCGATCTTCGCAGAAAAGTGCGCTGGGCCATTAATCGAAAGCGCTGCGCCACGCCCACACTCGATGGGCACACCATTCACAGTGAAGGCCAGCGATCCCGCATCGACATGGGGCCGGTCGCCCCCACGCTCGACGAGTTCGAAGGAGGCTGGCAGGTGCGCCTCGTCCTGCCCGAGACGGCGCCGATCGACTGGACCGTATTGCATGACGGGCAAGCCGGCCCTGTATCGGCCGAGCTGCACGAAGGTATTCTCGTTGCACAGCTTCGGGAAGGAGCCGCGACGTACACGCTTCTTTTCAACCCAGCGGGTCACACGGCGCCATACAATGGCGGCGAATTGGCTCCGCTCGAGGCGCGCGTGAAGCGACTCGAGTAGTGCAGCCCCGCCGGCATGGAGCACGCCCGGGGAAACGATAGCTGCCGGTTCACGAGGCGATCAAGACCGAGCCAATCGCGGCTGTGGGAAAATGATGCTCTCGTGGCAGCCCTCTCGATGGTAAGATACCGCGCACCTGCGCGAACAAGGCCACGACATTGAAGCGTATCGCAGAGCAAGCCAACACGGACCCGCGCGCCCGGCGCGCCGGGCATGATCGGACCACCCATACGCAATGGCGACCAATCCCGCTAAAGCCATCTTGAGCACTCAGAATGTCTCGAAGGGCTTCGGCGGACAGCCGGTCCTCAACGACGTGTCCTTGACCATCCACGAAGGCGACCGTATCGGTCTGATGGGGCGCAACGGCGCCGGCAAGTCCACCCTGCTGGGGGTGATCGCCGGGCTCGACGAGCCGGATACCGGGCTTGTCACACGCTGCCAGGGATTGCGCGTCGCCCTGTTGTCGCAGCAGTGCGGGCTCGATCCGGGGAAGACGGTGGCTGAGGTCCTTGACGAGGCCGCCGCCGACGTGCTCGCCCTGGTGGAAGCCTATCATCGCGCGTCCGATGCGCTGGCGGCGTCTCCGCCGGACAACGCCGAGCATCGCGCCCTCGAGGAGCGGTGTGCCGGCCTTCACCATGCGCTGGACGTGGCGGACGCGTGGAACCTGACGCAGGACATCAAGAAGGTGTCGGTGTCGCTCCGGCTGCCACCGTCCGACCGGCTGGTCGGCACACTGTCGGGCGGTGAGGCGCGGCGTGTCGATTTGGCGGCGGCACTGATTCGCCGCCCCGACCTCCTCCTGCTCGACGAGCCCACCAACCAGATCGACACCTGGAGCGTCGAGTGGCTCGAAGACTTCATCGCCAACTACGCGGGGAGCTGCGTGCTGGTGACGCACGACCGCTACTTCCTGAATCGAGTGGTAAACCGGATCGTCGAGTTGGAGTTCAACCGCATCTACAGCTTCCCCGGGAACTACACACGGTTCCTGGAGTTGAAGTCCAACCTGGTCAAGCACGAGCAACGGGCGGAGACGAACCGGCAGTCGTTTCTGCGCCGCGAACTGACGTGGCTGCGGCGCGGGCCAAAGGCGCGCACGTCGAAAGACAAGGGTCGTATCCAGCGCTATTACGAGACCGAAGCCGAAACGGGGCCTGAATCCCATAGGAATATGTGCTTCGAAATTCCCGCACCCGAGCGTCTCGGCAAACGGATTCTGGAAGCGCGGGACGTGTCGTTCGGCTACGACGAGAACGCGCTGTTCAAGGGCTTCGACTTCCTCATGCTGAAGGGTATGCGGGTCGGCATCGTCGGGCCGAATGGATGCGGCAAGACCTCGCTACTGCGCGTGTTGATGGGGCACGAAGAGCCCCTCAGCGGCGAAGTCTTCCGAGGAGAGCGCACGCATATCCTGTACGTGGACCAGACGAAGGAAGAGGTGGACCCCAACGAGACCGTGCTCCAGCATGTGTCGAACGGCGAGTCCTACTTCCCCATCGGCGACCGCAAGCTGTTCGTGCCCACCTATCTCGAGCGGTTCCTTTTCGACCGCAACACCGTGCGCGTCCCGATGAAGAATCTCTCCGGCGGCGAGACCAATCGCGTGGTGCTGGCCAAGAAACTGCTGCGCGGCGGCAACCTGCTCATCCTCGACGAACCCACCAACGATCTCGACCTCGCCACGCTGCGCGTGCTCGAGGAGGCCATCAACTCGTTCGACGGGTGTGCCTTCATCGTCAGCCACGACCGCTACTTCCTCAATCGCGTCTGCACGCACTTGCTCGTGTTTCTGGACAACGGCGAGATCCTGCAGTTGGCCGGAAACTACGACGACTATCTGGCCTACAAGAAACGCATCGCCGCTGAAACACCTGCGCAGAAGCGGCCACGCAAGGCCCGCCCGGACAAAAAAGCCAGTCCCAACGGCCAGCCCCGCCGCCTGACGTGGAAAGAGAATAAGGAACTCGAGGGGATCGAGGCGGCGATCGAGGCGACGGAGGCCGAACTCGCCGAATTGGAAACGCGCGTGGCGTCGCCGGACTTCTATAGGGCGAACACGCTCGATCCCGACACCGCGGGCGACGACATCAAGCGTACGTTCGCCGCGCTCGAATCTGCCCGCGCGAAGGTTGAGACACTCTACGCCCGGTGGGCGGAGTTGGATACCCTGAAGAAGTGAGCGACGACAGCCTCTGGCGTGGTTTACGCCGCTGGATTGAGTTGCTATCATGGCGCAGCACTATCGTTCGAAGGACAAGCACCAGCATTCAACCGGAGAAGACATCATGAAGGACGTAGTCGCGGTATCGGCGGTTCGGACAGCTATAGGCACATTCGGCGGGGCGCTGCGAGACTTCCCCGCTATCGACCTGATGGGGTTGACGGTCAAGGCGGCCGTCGAGCAGGCGGGTATCGCCCCGGAACTGGTGGGCGACGTGATCGCCGGCCAGTGCATGCAGCGTTACGACGAAGTGGTGACGGGGCGTCTGGCGGGGCTGAAAGCGGGGCTGCCGATCACGGTGCCGGGGATAACCATCCATCGCAACTGCGCGTCGGGCATGCAGTCGGTGGTATACGGCGCACAGCAAATCATGCTGGGCGACATGGATTTCGTGGTGGCGGGCGGGGTCGAGGTAATGAGCCGGACGCCGTACGTGCTCAACGACGCGCGCTGGGGCAAACGGCTGATGCACGGCGAGATGTCCGACGGCCTGTGGACGGCGCTGACGGACGCGTGGAGCGGCCTCGTCATGGGACTCACGGCCGAGAACCTGGCCGAGAAGTACGACATTTCCCGCGAGGAACAGGACACGATCGCCTGCCGTTCCCATAACAACGCCGAAGCCGCCATAGCGGCGGGCAAGTTCGCCGAAGAGATCCTGCCGGTCGAGATCCCGCAGCGCAAAGGCGATCCGATGATCTTCGACACCGACGAACACGTGCGGCCGGGCATGACGATGGAGCAACTCGCCAAGCTGAAACCGGCGTTCAAGAAAGACGGCACGGTGACGGCGGGCAGTGCATCGGGCATCAATGACGGCGCGGCCGCCCTGGCGCTTACGAGCGCGGACAAGGCGGCCGAACTGGGCCTGAAACCGATCGCGCGCTTGGTGGGGTATGGCCTGGGCGCAGTCGAGCCGGAATTGATGGGGTACGGGCCGGTTCCGGCAACGAAGCAGGCGCTGGAACGGACGGGGCTGACGCTCGGCGACATCGAGTTGATCGAGCTGAACGAGGCGTTTGCCGCGCAATATCTGGCCTGCGAGAAGCTGCTGGGCATCAACCGGGACATCACCAATGTCAACGGCTCGGGTATCGCCCTGGGCCACCCGGTCGGTTGCACCGGGGCCCGCATTATCGTGTCGCTGCTGCATGAGATGAAGCGGCGGGGCAACAAACTGGGGCTGGCGACGCTGTGCGTCGGCGGCGGCATGGGCCAAACGACTATCTGGGAAATGCTATAGCCGAGCGGACCATACGTCACGATAGTTGCTTTACACAAACCCTTATTCTACACCGTTTTATGCCTCCGTTCCCGCAGTGATTTCTTGACAGTTCGGAACCGGGGTGGTAGACTTTGAACTGAGCTATTGAGGAAAAACATGCGATCAGTGCTCAGAGGCGGACTGGTGTTTGCCTTGGTGACCGCGAGCGCGGTGGCCCCTCGCGTCAGTGTTGGCGCGGGGAGCGACACCAACGGCGACGCCGAAATCAGCGTACTCGACGTGCAACGCGTCGTGGCGCAGGTCTTCCGTCATGGCGCGGCCAGTGCCTGTGCCGACGTCAACGCGGATGGGCGCGTCGACATCCTCGATCTCCAACGTGTTCTGTCCGAGGCGGCCCAAGCAGAGGCGCCGAAAGACGAATCCCCGTCGCAACCCAAGCCCGAATGTACGATGCCGTCATGCCGCGTCGCGCCAGCGCCGGTGACCATGTATGGCCGGCTGGCGGCGGTGTTCGACAATGGCGCGGTTCGGCCGTGCGCCGGGGGCGTCCGCCTCGATGGGCGCGTGCGATCGGGCCCTCAAACAGAGCGCTATCTCCTCACACTCACATCTCACGCCCCGCCGGTGCCCGCCTAACGCCATCCGATCACCTGTGCCCACGCGACGCGTGGCACGTTGACTTGAAGGCTCACGCCAACGGACCTTTTCCCCAGACTTGGGGTTTTCTGAGAGAATGCGATCCGTTCCTCCGTTGGCTTGGATAGGAGTTGATGGAAATGACTAACGTGATGAGCAAGACGGCTTACTGGACGGCGGCGATGTGCGCGTGCGCATTGCTCGCAGCAGGCGCCGCACCGTGCCAGGAAGGATGGCTGGGGGACGTGAATCTGGACGGCCGCACGGACGTGCTCGACATCCAAGGCGGCATCAGCCAAGCGGTGGGGGCGGCGGCCGCTTCGTTCGAGGCGGATGTCGACGAGAACGACGAAGTGAACATCCTCGACGTTCAGCACCTGATCAACACGACGCTGGGCGTGGGCGGACTGATGCAGCGCGTCCAGGGATTCGTGGACATCCCCGGGAACATGCCGCGATTGCGCGTCATCGCCATCTCACATGAGGGCCAGCGGGTCTCGGCCGAGATCGATCCGGAAACCGGCGCGTTTGAATTGCGCCTACGCACGCGCACGAGTTGGGCAATGGCGGTGTGCGGGCGGATCCAAGGCCAGTGGCGCTGCCTGGCCACATTCGAGTTTCCCGTTGGGCAGGCCACATCATGCACCTTGCCGCTGCCGCGTTTATCGCGCGGGGTCACGCTTCGCCTGGGCACGGTGCTGCTGGAACACAACCGCATGCGCGTCGAGCAGGAACTCCAAACCCTGCTGGGGTCGTTGGAGAAACCCGCCGACCGCACCGATCGTAACGGCAACGGTGTACCGGACTTCATAGAGCCGCTGCTGCGGCGTGCCGCGGATGCTCCCGGGGTTCCGGCGCAGGCCGACGTAGATGCTCTGCTGGCGCTGACGGCGGAGTGCATCGAGGAATGGCTTGCGCAGGAACCGATGCTGGACCTGACGGACGAGGAAGGCAACGGCATGCCGGACTTCGTGGACGGACTGCTGGCTTGTCTCAAGGATGCTTTGCCGGAATGGCTGCGCACTCAGGGCGTTCCGGCGACCGACATGAGCGGCCGGGAACGGCTGGTGGCGGCGGTGATGGACCATGTGCGCCAAACCGTCAAGGCGTGGCTTGGCACGTTGGACCGTGACTCCCTGATCGACGCGGACGATGATGGTGTGCCCGACTTCATCCAGCCACAACTCAGCACGGGAAGTCTGGGCGGCGTGATGGACCAGAACGGCAACCTGACACCGGACTTTGCCGAGGACCACGACGGCGACGGTGTACCCAATATCGACGACGAGGATTGGCACGCGGGCGGCGGCGACCATGACCGCGACGGCGTGGCCGATGTCCTGGATTGGGACGACGACAATGACGGCATACCCGACTACGCCGACGACAGTCCGCTCGATCCTGTGGCGGCGCTTGCAACTCAGGGGCTCTAACTATGGTCCCGCCGAGAAGAGCAAAACGCGCTACGCGCGCGGTTCGGACGCGGCTTCTACGACTGTGCCTACTGGCATGCTGTGCGGTGGCTTTGGCGCCATGGCACGCGGCCGCCGGCGCCGTGATCACGTTCGAACCGGCGGCGCAGGGTGACGGGTACGTCACTGTTCCCGTGACGGTGCACGCCGAAGGCCGTGAAGGTGTGGCTGCGCTCCAGTTCGACGTCGCCTATGACCAGGCGGCGTTCGAACTAGCCGACGTGCAGTCGGGTACAGCGGCGGAAGCCGCCGGGAAGTACGCCGTGACGAGCGACGTCTCGGCCGGGGTTGCCCGCGTGATCGTCGCAGGCCTCAACCAGAACACCATCGCGGACGGCACCGTGGTCCACCTCGTGTTTGCCCCCCTCACGGCCCTCGATGGCGGCGAAACGCTGTCGCCGAGCGCCGCGATCGTTTCCGACCCGTTCGGGAACGCGATCGACGTCGAGACACTCAACCTGTCCGCGCCGGTTTCCACCATTAGCAAGAGCGGAAACGACGCTGACCAGACATCCGTGGGCCGGAGTGCGGACAGCAGCACGCCGGCGAACGCGGCTGCGCCGGCCGCGGCTTCGGCTTCGGCTTCGGC
>JAACEL010000151.1 GCA_011682535.1 Nitrospiraceae bacterium
AGATGATCCCCGAGCCGACCACGGTGACCACGTTGATCAGGTGAGCGACGATGGCGATGGCTTTGGCGACGGAGTCATCGGTTTCGGGGATTAGCATCATCAGCGACACAACGATGGCAAGGTGAAACGGACCCGCGAAGCTCGGTGTGCTCGGGACGCTGATGGCGATGGCCAAGAGCACTTGGATGACGAATACGGTGTACCAGGGGCCATGCACGCCGAACATCAGGAGGCTGGTCTGCAAGATCAGGACGAAGCACCCCCAAGTGACGAAGGTGAAGAACAGCGACTTGGACATGTCGGACACGGAGCGGAAAATGTGGAGTCCGTCGGCGAAGTCCTGGAGGAACTGATGGGTGCGTTCAGCGAGTCTCTTCGACACCGTCCCCGCCACGCGGTCGGCGATGCGCAGCACAAGCGCCTGTTTGACGTAGAGCACGACGAGGGTGGCGACGCCGCAAAGGAGCATGGCCACCATGCCCAGTTGGCCCACGCGGATGGTGGCAGGGGAGACGGTGACCTCGACGCCCATGGTGGCCTCGGGAAGGGTGATGGTTTCTGTGGGGCTGTAGGCAACCGCGGCAACGAGCATGACGGCCATGAGGCCGATGAGATCGGTGATGCGATCGAGCGCCACCATGGCGAAACAACGTGAGAAGGGGAGCTTGGCCAGACGGCTCAGGACGAGGGCACGCACCAGTTCGCCCACGCGCATGGGTAGCGTGAAGTTGGCCAGGAACCCGATCTGGGTGGCGCTGAACATCTGCCGGAAGGAAATAGGCTTGGCGGTTCGGACGATGTAGCTCCACCGCTGCACGCGCGTGAAAAACGACAGGATGACGAGTCCTACGGTGGCCGCGAACCAACCACGGTGAACGGAGCGGATAGCCTGCCACACTTCGCGCCAGTCGGTTTGTCGAAATACCACCCACAGTAGAAATACGCCCAGCAGGATGCCTGCGAGAACTTGGATCTTCTTCTTCAATGCAGTCCTTCCGATTTGGTCTGATGCGGCGGATTATAGCACGCGGCGTGGGCGATCACTTGAAGCGTTGCCGCCGAGGATACATGCGTGTGATGGACGTGCGCTTACGCTTGTTTTCCACGGCTGCCTCGACGTTGTCGACCGGTTTGCTGGCAGGTGGGTCCACCGGCTCGGGAGTCACGTCGTCGGCAAGCTGCGCGGCGGCTTCACCCAGTGCTTGGTCCAGGTCCATGCGGCAATTCAGGCAGTAATCCGATCCGGGTTGCGCGGGTTTCTGTCGGCAGCGGGCACACGGGAATTCGACTTCAACGCGCTGGGCCAGCGATTTGGTGTCCTTAAGAATATGACGCACCGTGTCTTCGGTCAGGCCGGTTCGCTCGGCGATGCGCGTGAGGACCGTCAACCCCTCGTTGAGGATGGTGTTCTCGACACGTTCGACCTGTTCCTGGTATTCGGCGGCGCAATTGGCGCACCATTTTTCGTCAGCCAGATCTCCGACGTACTTGCCGCACCGTGCACAGCGCTCAATCCGCGTTCGTTTCTGCACGTATGACCTCCACAATCCCGGCCACCTGCTGTTGAAGCTCCTCGATGGTCCCGTTGTTGTCGACGACCCAGTCGGCCAGCGGCCTCTTGTCTTCGGGCGGGGACTGCGCGTCGATGCGGCGGCGCGCCTGTTTCTCGTCCATGCCGCGCCCATCGGTGAGCCGCGCCAGACGCGTGTCGGGGTTTGCCAATACCAGTATAAGTCCGTCCAGCCAGGAATCACGCTCCTGTGCTTCGCCTAACAGGGTGGCCTCGACGATGGCCGCCTTGTGTCCTTGAGCGGCGAGCGCCGCGCATCGCTCGCCCACGGTTCGGACGATGGCCGGGTGCGTGATGGCGTTGAGCGAGTCCAGGGCATCTGGATTTCCGAAGACCCGGTCGGCCAGCAAGGAGCGATCAATGACACCGTCACGCAGGATACCGGCGCCAAATGTTTCGAGCACGGCATTGAACGCGGAGCCCGCAGGTTCGATGACCTCGTGGGCCACTTGATCCGCGTCGACGACGGGAACGCCCAGTGCTTCAAAGCAGCGGGCGGCTTCGGATTTTCCGCTGCCAATGCCTCCTGTCAGTCCGTAGATGCGCATGGGCTATCCAGCCTACTGGGCGTGGTCTTTGCGATTGCAGTAGCGTTCGATCGTCTCGTCGAGTCGGCCTTGGGCTTTCAAGAGCTTGTGTACCAACTCGCGAACGGCGCCGGCCCCGCCATGCGACTCCAAAGTGAGGTCGGCCTCCGCCTTCAACTCGGGCATCGCGTCGGAGACGGCGACTCCGAGCCCCACGACGCGAATGGCGGAGCGGTCGATAATATCGTCACCCAGAAAGGCCATCGCGTCGAGCGGGATGCCATGGCGTTCGGCAATTTCCTCGCAGATGCGTCCCTTGTCTTTGATCCACATGTGGCATTCCGCGCACCGCCATTGGTCGGCGATGGCTTCGACCGCGCGGCAGCCCAACCCGGACACAATAGCCGATTGGTGCCCGGCAAGGTGCCATAGCGTGAGTGCCGTGCCGTCGCGCGCGTGGAGGCAACGAAACGGACGGCCCTCGCCGTCGAACCACATGCGTCCATCGGTCAACACACCGTCGACGTCGCACACGATGAATGAAATAGGACGCAGTTTCTGTTGGAGGTCTTGCATGGGTTACCTCATCTTGTCTCGGAGCGTACCATGCGTACGCCGGGGGAAACAATTGCCCGAGCGTCGGGTGCGTGGTGTGGCGCCCCCTGAGCCCCCTGGTGGCGAGACCGAGTCCAGGGCGGCGCCACGGCGGAGCTGTCGGCTTCCCTCCCCCGCGCGCGAAGCGCATACCGCTTTTCTTTGCTTCTTCACTTCTTCTTATGAAAAGAAGGAAGAACCCGGTGTCCCCGCTTTGCGTGGCGCTGGGTGTTCGGGTTCAGGGGGGCGCGTCATGGGCAAGCTCTTTGAGCATGATAATGGCGTCTTCGCGGGTCTTGCTGTAGTATTCTTTTCTCCGGCCCACGTGCTGGAACCCCATGGAGTAGTAGAGGCGTTGGGCGGCGATGTTGGTTTCGCGCACCTCGAGCGTGGCGTGGCTCAGTCCAAGATGGCGGGCCACGTTCAGGATGTACTCGAGCAGCATTCGGCCGAGCCCTCGCCTGCGATAGGCTTGGTGAACGGTCACGCTGGTGATATGGGCTTCGTCGATCACCACCCACATGCCTACATAACCAACCAGTTGTCCGTCGAGATGGGCCACATAGAAGCAGGCCGAAGGGCTTACGGCATCCTGGTGGAACATGCCAATCGTCCACGGCTCGGGATAGGCCTCGCGCTCGATGGGCATGATCTCGGGGATATGGCTTTTCTCGAGTCTGGTGAAAGTGAGCGAGGGACGGGGCGAAGCGTTCATGCCGATTGCGCGCCGCTCTTGGAACGGGCTTCCTCGGCTTGCGACTTGCGCAGGTAGACGGGGGCGACGGCTGCCGGGTCCGTTTCGGCGCCGGCGTCCAGCAGCGCGCTCGCTTCGGCGGCAACAGCCGAGGCGCGCGGCATGGCGAATGGGCCCTCGACGATCACCGCGCCGGGAACCGCCTCCAGGATGCGTTCACGATACAGCGCAGAGCCGTCGCCCAGCAGGATGGGCGTAGGCCCTGCGGCCCCGAGGACTGTTTCGACGGGACCGGCCATGTCTTCGGTCAACTTACGGCGTTGGGCATTGTCGAACTCGAAAGAGGCCGCGAACACCTCGCGCATCTTCGCATCAAGCAGGGGGATCACGATAGCGTCGCGAAAATAGCCCAACCGCGTCATCGCATCCAACGTAGGCACCGCGACGAGGGGAAGGTTGCGGGCAAAGGCGAGCCCCTTCCACGTGGCGGCGCCGACGCGGAGTCCAGTGAACGAGCCGGGGCCGTTGGAGATGGCCAACGCATCGAGGTCGTCCAGCGCAACGCGGGCTTCCGAAAGCACCCAATCGACCGTGGCGAGCAGCCGTTCGGCGTGGGCGCGCCCGCATTCGACATAGGTTTCCGCCAAGACGCGGGGTCCATCCACCAGGGCGACGGTGTTGACGGGCGTAGTTGTATCGGCGGCGAGTATGAGCATGGAAAGAGCCTAAGTTGTCTCGCGAAACGGACACCGGCACGGCCTCCCCATGACGTCAGGAAGCCGTCCACACGCGCCAGTCGCAAGCGCGCCCGGCAGAATCTAGTCCCCAGACGGCTCCGTTGGGGTCACGTTGGCGAAGAGGTCGCCCTGGGGGGCTGGATTCGCGGACGTCTCCGCCTCGGGTTGCGGCGGTGCGGCAGGAACCTGGGGCTCCTGTTGACCCGATGCGCCGGCTGCGATGACCTCTTTCATACGTTTGCCAGGGCGGAAGGTCACTACGCGGCGTTCGGGCACGGGAACTTGGTCGCCGGTTCGGGGATTGCGGCCGATACGCGAGGCGCGTGTCTTGACTTCGAAGACCCCGAAGTCACGCAATTCCCAACGTTTACCATCGGCCAGCTTGTGGGAGATCGTCTCGAAAGTACCCTCGACAATCTTCGCTACGTCGTTCTGCGTCATCCCCAGCTTGTTAGCGACTCTAATGACTAATTCGCGCTTGGTCATTGTCACCGGAATGAGCCCTCCCTCGTTTGATTCTATGAATAGGGCAAAATATGAACCGCGAAAGCGCAAGGTGAATTATACGGACTGGCCTCACTTGTTGCAAGAGTTAATCTCTTGGTTTGGCAGATTTTCCAACCGCAAGTTTTTCGCTCTTCATTCCCAGATCATTGAACAGGCGGCAGGAAATCCGTATTCTTCGTCCTCGGTAAGTCTTTGTCTTGAAATCTATACACCGGTGGGAGATACCGACATGGATATGTACGGCAAGAAGTATTCCGTAAGAGAGCTGCGCCGCCGTGTGGGCAATATGGATCAGGCGGCTGCCATTCGCACCGTTCAGTTGGACGACGGCAATGAGCGGCCGACGCGGGCGGCCGTGTTCCACACTGGCGCGGGGCTGGAGTTCACGGTGCTGCTGGACCGTGCCCTGGACATCTCGGCGGCGTCCTACAACGGCCGCGCAATGGGCTGGCGTTCGAAGACGGGCGACGTTGCGCCACAGTACTATGAGGCAGAAGGACTTCGCTGGCTGCGCAGCTATTTCGGCGGTCTGGTGACCACTTGCGGTCTCACGCAGGTCGGCGCGCCGCGCCCGGAGAGTGCGTTGCTGGGCAATGGGTTGCATGGCCGCATCGGTAATCTGCCCGCCCGCGATATCAAGATCGTGCAAGAGTGGCGGGGGAACGACTATGTGCTGAGCGTGACTGGCACCATGCGGGACACGGTGGTGTTCGCAGAGAACCTGACCCTGACGCGTACCGTGTCGACGAAGCTGGGCGAGTCGCGCTTCTGGATCCACGATGTGGTTACGAACGAGGGGTTCGACAAGACCGACTACATGTTGCTGTATCACTGCAACATTGGCTGGCCGGCGCTTGACGCGGGATCCGAGATGCTGTCGCCCAGCCGCCTGGTGGCCCCGCGTGACGCGGAAGCCGAGGACGGAAAAGAAAACTGGAACAAGATGGATCCGCCGATTCACAAGTACAAGGAGAAGTGCTACTACCACGACATGGCGCCCGCTCGCGACGGCTCGGTGACGGTGGCGTTGGTGAACGGTGGTTTCTCGCGGGGAAACGGGTTCGGGGTCTACGTGAAGTATAATAAGAAAGAGTTGCCCCGCTTTGTGGAATGGAAGCAGATGGGCGAGCAGGACTATGTGATCGGGTTCGAGCCGTGTAACTGCGGCGTCGAAGGCCGGCAAATTGACGAGGAACTGGGCCTGCTGCACTCGCTCCGGGCGGGCGAGAGCAAGAGTTTCACGCTCGAATTCGGCGCGGTGACGACGAAGGAGCAGGTGAAGGCCCTCAAGGCCCAGTGCGCCAAAGTGAAGCCCAAAATGGTCGGCAGCTACCAGGAGTTCGTGAAGAAACCGTAGGTTGGCGGTCAGCGCCTGCCGCGCGAGTCTGAGCGCGAAACCGCCCGCTTCATACCGCGGTTGGTTTGCACGGAGTGGCGCCTTTATGCTATTGTCTGGGGCTGATTTGCATGCCTACCGCGAGTGCCGGACACCGCGCGTTATGCGGTCACGGCAACCTTAAGTACGCTAGATAGAGGAGATTGTTTCGGTGAAAAAGGGAATCCACCCGGACTACGAGTCCGCGACTGTTTCATGCGCTTGCGGTAATAGCTTCGAGACGCGTTCCACGAAGAAAGCCATCAACGTGGAAATCTGCTCTGCTTGCCACCCGTTCTATACCGGCAAGCAGAAGCTCATCGACAGCGAAGGGCGTGTCGAGCGTTTCAACCGGAAATACGGCAAGCAGGCCTAAGCGCCGCGCATGGAACAAGTCATGCACAGTAAGCTCCTCGCCCTGGTCGAGGAGTACGAGCGTCTTTCCCAGGCCATGGCCACCCAAGAGGTGGCTTCCGATCCTCAAACCTACCGCAAGCACGCGCAAGCGCAAGCGGAGATTGATGAACTGGTGGCTTGTTTCCGCCGCTATCAGTTAAGCGAGTCGAGTCTGGCGGATGCGGAGGAGATGCTGCGCGAGGAAACCGACCCCGAGATGCTGGAGCTTGCCGAACAGGAGAAGCGTGAGCATTCGGCGGGGCTCGATGAACTCGAGCAACGGCTCAAGGTGCTCCTTCTGCCCAAAGATCCCAACGATGCGAAGAATACCATCATGGAGATTCGCGCGGGAACCGGGGGAGACGAGGCGGCGCTGTTCGCGGCGGACCTGTACCGCATGTACTCGCGCTATGCCGAAGTCAAAGGCTGGCGCACGGAGATGCTGAGTTCGAACCCCACCGGACTGGGCGGGTTTAAGGAAGTCATCTTCAAGATCAACGGCGACAACGTCTACAGCCAGCTCAAGTTCGAAGCGGGGGTTCATCGCGTCCAGCGCGTGCCGGAGACCGAGTCGCAGGGCCGGGTCCACACGTCCGCGGTCACCGTCGCGGTGCTGCCTGAGGCCGAAGCCGTCGAGTTGGCCATCGACCCCGGCGAGCTTCAGTTCGATGTGTATCGTTCCTCGGGCCCGGGCGGCCAGAGTGTGAATACCACCGATTCGGCGGTCCGTGTCACTCACAAGCCCACCGGTCTGGTTGTGACGTGCCAGGACGAGAAGTCGCAGCACAAGAATAAGGCGAAGGCACTGTCGATCCTGCGCGCTCGTTTGCTGGCCCGGAAGATAGAGGAAGACGCGTCGCAGCGGTCAGCCGAGCGCCGTAGCCAAGTGGGCACTGGGGATCGCAGCGAACGTATTCGCACGTATAACTTCCCGCAGAGCCGTCTAACGGATCACCGCATCGGTCTGACTATACACCGCCTCGAACAGGCCATGGAGGGCGAGCTTCAGGACGTGATCGACGCCCTGGTGGCCGCCGACCGCGCCACGCGGCTCGCCGAGACTTGATGTCGGCGGCCGGCGAATCCCGTCCGCCGCGGTTCCCCACTCACGCCGAACGCATCGCGGCGATCACGGCCTTCTTCGAGCCCGTTTCCGAAACGCCGCGCCTGGACGCGGAAATCCTGTTGGCCGAGGCGTTGGGCATCTCACGATCTCTCCTGCTGGCCTCGCTTCAAGAACGTGCAGAGACGCCTGCGCTTGAGGCGATGGTGGAGCGGCGGCGTAATCACGAACCCATCGCCTACATCCTGGGTGAGTGGGAGTTCTTCTCTCTCACATTCTACGTTGTTCCCCCGCTGCTGGTGCCGCGTCCCGAGACCGAACACCTGGTTGAAGCCGTGCTCGACTTCGTGCCAGGCCGCCCCGCTCATGTACTGGACGTGGGCACGGGTACCGGGTGCATTGCGGTCTCCATCGCACACCAATCGCCCGCGCTGCGAGTGACCGCTACCGATATCAATCCGCTGGCCATTGAGACGGCATCGCGAAACGCCAAGCGCCATGGCGTCGCCGATCATGTCGAGTTGGTCTTGACGGACCTCGTGGATGGGCTGGCGCGTCCGGATGGCGGCTTCGACGTGATTTGCTCCAACCCGCCGTATGTCGAAGAGGGGATCTGGTCAGACCTTCCCCCGGTCATCCGGTTTCATGAAGATCCCCGCGCATTGTTGGCGGGCCCCGACGGGATGGACCTAATACGCCGTATCGCGAGTGACGCCGTCCCTCTTCTGTGTTGCGGAGGGTTGCTCATGCTCGAAATCGGCGACGGACAGCGCGTGGCGGTGGAGGAAGTGCTGCGTGCAAGTGGCTACGAGAAGATCTCTTTTGAACGGGATCTGGCAGGAATTGAGCGGATCGCAAGCGCCCGAAAGCCCGGCAAATGAGTCTTGACCGTGCATGCGCAGTAGCTGCAGTGTGTCTGTGAAAAGCCTTGATATTAACGTTCACAAGCCGTTAATATGGGCACTCGCGTGTGGGCTATAGCACGGATGCTCAACGCTCTACGGCTAGCGGATTGCAGCCCTGAAGCAGCGGGGAGGGCGGGGCATACCAAGAGAGGAACTGAGATTCATGCAAGCTACCGACATGTTTGGGCTTAACGGGAAAGTGGCGGTCGTGACCGCTGGTGGCGGTGTACTTTGCGGTTGCATGGCCAAGGGGTTTGCCTCGGCGGGCGCCAAGGTGGCCGTGGCCGACCTGCGAGCCGACACGGCCGAAGCAGTGGCTGAGGAGATCCGGGCCGCTGGGGGCGACGCGAGAAGCTATGAGATGGATGCCTTCAGCAAGGACTCTTTAACCGCTTGCTGCGAAAGCATCTACACAGATTTTGGCCAGGTAGACGTGCTGGTTAACGGGGTTGGGGGGAACATGAAGGGGGCGACGACCTCGGACGAACAGAGCTTCTTCGACTTGCCGGCCGACGCGCTACAGAAGGTGGTCGCTCTTAACCTCGTGGCTGGCGCCGTGGTACCATCGCAAGTGTTCCTGGCGCGCATGAAAGACAACGAGAACGGCGCGTCGGTGATCAATATCTCGTCGATGAACGCGTTCACGCCGCTGACCCGAATCCCCGGCTATAGTGCCGCCAAGGCCGCGGTCAGCAATTTCACCCAGTGGCTGGCCGTACACATGGCCCAGGAATACAGTCCCAAAGTCCGGGTCAACGCGATTGCGCCGGGCTTCTTCCTGACCGACCAGAATCGCTTTCTCGTCATGGACAAGGAGACGGGGAAGTGGACGCCGCGCGGTCAATCCATCGTAGAGCATACACCGATGGGTGAATTCGGCGCCCCGGAAGATCTGCTGGGCGCGGCGCTGTGGCTGGCGTCAGACGCGTCGCGATTCGTAACCGGAATAGTGGTTCCCGTAGATGGAGGCTTCTCGGCCTTCTCGGGCGTGTAGACAGATAAGGCGAACTCCCATGCCCTGTTGCCTGCTGGTCATCGTGCTGTTCGTTCCGCGCGTGGCGCTGTTCGTCCTGGCGCTGACGGGCTACGTGGGCCGGGCCTACGATACCTTTGTGTGGCCGCTGCTGGGTTTCTTCTTCATGCCCTACACAACATGCGCCTACGCCGTGGGCATGAATGAGAACGACGGCTTCCAAGGCTGGAGCCTCGTCCTGCTAATCGTGGGGGTCGTGCTCGATATCGGTCATCACGGAGGCACGGCCGCAAGCCGCAAGAAACGATAGACAATACCTGAGTTGGGATTGAGAATGGGGTAACCGTTTAGGCCGGAACACTTACAAGAAACCGCCATTCCCGTCTTCTTCATCGACAGGCCCTTTCGCGGGAATGACGCCGTCTTAGCGCTGTGTTTGAGTACGCGTGAACGCTTACAAAATGGGAAAGGAAGTCATGAGCATGAGCGATCCGGTTGCGGGATTGAAGAACCACCAGCCCACCAAGGAATTCTTGGTGGCCATCGACTCCGATGGCTGTGCTTTCGATACGATGGAGATCAAGCACAAGGAGTGCTTCATTCCCAACATCGTCAAGTATTGGAATCTCCAGTCTGTGTCGAAATACGCGCGTGCCGCGGCCGAGTTCGTCAATCTGTACTCCAAGTGGCGGGGGGTGAACCGGTTCCCCGCGCTCACCATGGTGTTCGACTTGTTGAGCGACTGGGACAAAGTGATCGAGCGCGGTGTGACGATGCCGGACGTACCTAATCTGCGTCAATGGATCAAGACGGAGTCGAAACTGGGCAATCCGGCCCTCCAGGCTTATTGCGACACACACGACGAGCCCGACATGCACCAGGCGCTGGCATGGAGCACGGCGGTGAACGATACCGTCGAGGACATCGTCGAGGGGGTTCCGCCGTTCCCGCATGTTCG
>JAACEL010000152.1 GCA_011682535.1 Nitrospiraceae bacterium
TTGATCTCCTCGGGGTTCATTCCCGGCGGTTCCGGCTGCATCGCGTCGAGCACGTCCAGGCCCATCTCGATGAACCGGGGCATCAGTTGGCGCGTGTTGCCGCACGAATGCATCATGGCCTTCGCGCCGAACTCATGGGCCAGGTCGTAGAACCGCTGCAGGCGCGGACGGAAGAAGCGGTCGAAGACCAACGGCGGAAACATCGGCCCCGCTTGGTTGCCGCAGTCCTCGCCGAGACACAGGAGGTCGATTTTCCCGTTCGCGGCTTCCAACCCACGGCGGCAACGCTCATACAACACGTCGCACCGCTTGTCGATGATCGCCACACCCACCGGATCCTCCATCATGATGTCCATCACCACCTGCTCCATTCCACGTCCGCGGCTCACCCCGTTCAAGATGTCGGGCGTGCCCGCACCGCCGAAACAGACCGCAAAATCCGACAGTCGATCGCACTGCTCCTCGATATCAGAGAAATCATAATCTTCGATGGACGGCCACGGATGCGCCTGCACCTCCTCGATCGTCGTCATGTTTTTGAAGGGCAGATGCTCGGCTTCGGCGTATTCGCCGGTGTCGAACTGGATTGCCTTGTAGCCCACGCCCCATTCGTCGACCATTTCGCAGCCCTCGGGCACGGGGCGCTCCTCACCGGCGAACCGCGGGCCCGCTCCGCGCAAGTCGACACCGAGCGCCAGGCAAACGTCCTCCGTGCCAAAATGCTTGATCAAGGCGTTCTCGATCTCAGGCGTCAAGTACGTCTGTATCGGCGTGCGGTCCGGCTGCTCGTGGTTGATGGCGGCCAGCACACGTTCTTTCGAGGTCATCATTAGTTTGGTTCTCCATGTTCATGATGGCGCAGAGGCGGTATCTTGGACCACCTACGCGCCCGTACGCAAATGAAACCCCGCACGTCCAACGTTTCAAGACGCAACACCCCCCTTCATATCGGCACGCCCTATGCCGCTCGGTCCACGTCCGCAGAACCTTCCAAACGACTGGCACAAAACGCCTTGTGCCCATTCGGCATTTTCTGGCATGGCAGTTGCTTTGGAGTAGGCGACAGTTGAGCAAAGGCAGTCGGCGCCGTGGAAGGACGCAAGGCGTTCTCGAATGCGGCGATAACACAAGGAGTGAGAACAATGGCTTTGGTACGCTACAGAAATTATGGGATTCCGTGGGGCGCACTGGCGGGATGGGATCGCGGTCTGACACCGGAACGGTGGGAACGCGCTTGGATCCCCGCCATGGATCTGGTGGAAACCGCGGACGCTTACACGATTGAGACCGAGCTTCCCGGCCTGGCCGAGGAAGACGTTCACCTCGAGTTCAAGGAAAACACGCTCAGCATCTCTGGCGAACGCAAGACGGAGCACACGAGCGAGGGCGAGGGTTTTCAGCACATCGAGCGGCGCCGGGGACGTTTCGAGCGTTCGTTCCGGTTCCCCGAAGGCCTCGACGCCGACGCCATCAAGGCCCGCTTCGAGAACGGTGTGCTGACCGTCACCGTGCCCAAGCCCGAGAAGGTTAAGCCCCGAGAGATCGCCGTGCAGTGGAACTAACCCCTCCGCTCAACGGCGCCGAAGAGGAATGAGTCCATCCCCAACGGGGCCGGCCGGCAAGCCTCCCGTCCGCCTGCCCCGATGCTCGACTCCCAGACCACCCCCCGCGCGGCCCTTCCCGCCGCGCGGGGGGCCTCCGTTTACTGAAGAAGCCCGGCGCTATGGCTGCGCACTCCCGCGTTCGGCGATTACGTCCGCCAGCAGGTCTGGGCGATCGGAAAGAATGCACGTCATGCCGAGGTCGAGGAAGTAGCGCATCTGGTCGGCGTTGTTGATGGTGTGGATGAGTACGGCGATGCCTTTGTCGCGCAACACACCGATCTCTTCGGCACGCAGTTTGAACTGCTCCATCAGCTCGCGGTCCACGGCAAGGATGTCGGCGTCCGGACGATAGGTATCCCATTCGGCGCCGCGCAGGCTCTTCAACAGGGATATCCCGTTGATGAAATCGAAGCAACTGATCAGCGACGGCTCGAGTTGGCGCGCCTTGCGCATCAACGACGCGCTGAAGGACGCCAGGGCCACACGGTCGAAGGCGTCCGTCTTGCGCAACACGTCCACGACGGCCTCCGCCACGCCGGGCTGGTTCTTCAACTCAATCAAAAACCGGGAGCCGGGCAGTGCCTCGAGCACTTCGTTCAATGTGGGAATGGTCAGGCCCTTACCCCGGTAGGGGAACGTTTTTCCGCCGTCGCGTGTGAAGCGATAGCCCGCGTCCAGCGCACGGACCTTGGCCAGAGTCATCCCCTCGATGCGCCCGCTGCCGTCGGTGGTCCGATCGACGGTGTCGTCATGGAGCAACACGAGGTGTCCGTCGGCGGTGACGTGGGCGTCGCTCTCGAGCAGAATGTCGGGCCATTGCTCAGCCGCGCTCTTGAACGCCACCATGGTGCTCTCGGGCCATAACCGTTCGCCACCGCGGTGGGCGCCCAGCAACAGCGGTTTGGCGAAGAAGGGTTTCCCCGCCGGGGGCGCGGTCTCGCCGGACAACGCCGCCGGCATGGCCCCGCACACGGCCGCCGCAACGGCCAGGCTTATTGTGATTCTTACGGATACGCGGTTCATATCTTCATGCACTCCTTTTTGAGGTCTACTGTTTGTACCGTGGGGCGCAGGCCACTGTCAACCGCCCGAACGCCGGGCGCCCCGCAGAGCGGGGACGTATTGCGGCGCGCGCCACGTCCATGCCGGCCGGCCATTTCGGCCATGCGCAAGCCGCCATGTTAGAATGCGCCCCAGTGAATGAGGAGCCCACGGGAACGTCCTGTGACGAAGCGAACTCTCATAGTGGGACGAGAACCTGCCGTCGGCCGCGTGGCTGAACGGGCTGGCGCAATCGGTGTGCCGGCATGCACCCTCACGGCGGATTTAATCGGCGAGGGGGAGGTCGTCCGTACGGCGCGCGATCGGGATGTTTACGGCATCCTGGCAGTGTCGGACAACGCAGTCGTACCCGTGGCCCGCGCGGCGTCCGAGTTGGGCTGGCCCAACGTGGGCGCCGGCGCGGCAGCACGCACCCGCGACCGGCTGGCCCTGCACGAGGCGCTAACGGCGGCAGGGGTGGAGTGTCCTGCATACCGTGCGGTGGCATCGCTGCCGGAAGCTGAGGCGGCGGGACATGAATTGGGTACGCCGATCATCGTCAAGCCGCTGGATGCGTCTGGCGGGGCCGGCGTGGGACGCGTCGACAATCTGGCCGACCTGTCGCTGGCGTACACACGCGCCGTTCGCGCGTCCGGGCGGCCGCGGATTCTCATCGAGTCCGCGCTCGAGGGTGAGGAGTTGATCGTGGACGGTGTCGTTCGCGATAGCGTGTTCACCGCGTGTGGCGCGATAGGCTGCGCGCCGGCGGCGCCGTGGTCGTGCGTGGTGGCCGGAGTGGTTGCCCCGCCGCTGGTGAGCCTTGGCGCGGTGGAGCGGGCCATTGACGCGGCGGCGCAGGCGTGCGGAGCGTTGGGCGTACAAAACGGCTCCGTCCATGTCGAGGTCATCTACGCGCAGGAGACGGCGCACGTGATCGAAGTGGCCGCATACCCCTCCACCTGCCGTTTCCCGCGCGGCCTCATAGAGGCGGTGTGGGGCATCGACACCCTCGCCAATGCGCTGCGCATGGCGAGGGACGAAGCGCCAGTCGTAGCGCGAACGCGCGAACGCGGCGCCGCGCTGCTGTGGCTGTCCACCGGCTCAGGCACCGTGACCGACATCCGCGGGGAAGACGCGGCCCGGGCCATTCGGGGCGTCGAGGAAGTGGTCGTGGCGGCGCGTCTGGGGGACGTGATGGGCCACGTGGTGGATTGTCCCACCCGAGACCGCGTAGGATACGTGATGGCCTCGGCGGAAACGGCCGCCGAAGCCGTCGAGGCCGCCCAACAGGCGCGGAATCGGTGCGAGATCGTCACGCGTGTCGCCGTCGAGTAGGTTCTCATGAGCACATCCCTCACATTCGAGATCGAAGCGAAGGATCCCGCTTGCGGCGCGCGGGTGGGGCGGCTGGGGCTGGCGCACGGCGGAGTCGAGACGCCCATCTTCATGCCCGTGGGTACGCAAGGCAGCGTCAAAGCCCTATCGCAAGAAGACTTGAGAACCATCGGCGCGCAGATCATCCTGGGCAACGCCTACCACCTGTACCTGCGCCCCGGCACGGATCTGCTGGAGAAGGCGGGCGGACTGCATGGCTTTATGAACTGGGACCGCCCGATCCTCACCGACTCGGGCGGGTTCCAGGTGTTCAGCCTGGCGAGTCTCAACAAGGTCACCGACGAAGGCGTCGCGTTCCAGAGCCACATCGACGGGTCGCGCCATTTCATGACGCCGGAGAAGGCGATTGACATTCAGACCTCCATCGGCGCCGACATCATCATGTGCTTCGACGAATGCACCTCCTACCCCGTCGAGCGCGAAACGGCCGCGGCCTCGATGCGTATGACGCACGACTGGGCGGCGCGCTGCAAGACGCGCTGGCTGGAGCGGGATTCGGCGACGCAGAACCTGTTCGGCATCGTGCAGGGCAGCGTGTTCGAGGATCTGCGCCGGGAGAGCGCGGCGGGACTGGTCGATGTCGGCTTCCCGGGTTACGCGATCGGCGGGGTGAGCGTGGGCGAGGCAAAGGCGGAGATGCGGCAGGTGGTGGAATGGACTGCGCCGCTGCTTCCGGAGGACCAACCGCGCTACTTGATGGGCGTGGGCCCGCCCGAAGACCTGCTGCACGCCATCGAGCATGGCGTGGACCTGTTCGACTGCGTGATGCCGACCCGCAATGCGCGCAACGGGAGCCTGTTTACGTGCGCGGGCCGTCTCAATATCAAGAACCAGCGATTCAAGTCGGATTTCGGGCCGTTGGATCCGGCGTGTGGCTGCCCGGTCTGCCGGACCTACACCCGCGCCTATCTGAGTCATTTGTGGCGATCGGGAGAGATACTGGCATTGCGGCTGAATACTTTACACAACCTTTGCTTTATGCTACAATTGGCGGCTCGTGCCCGCCAGGCTATACGGACCGGAGACTTCGCGGCATTCAAGGATGATTTTCTCGACAGATACACCCGCGCCGGGGATGCGTAGCTGGGGCCTGTTCAATCATATTCAAGGAGATTTCGACTGTGTGGAATGTAGTGCTCGCACAAGCCCAGGAGGCGATCCAGGAAGCGGCCCCCGATGGCGCGGCCGAGGTGGTGCAAGAAGCCGCCGGACGCCAAGGCAGCCAAGGCGGGGGATTCCAGATGTTCCTTCCCCTCATCGCCATTTTCGCTGTGTTCTACCTTCTCATCATGCGTCCGCAGCAGAAGCGTGAGAAGGAACGGCGCGCCATGTTGGCTGCGGTGGCCAAGGGCGACCAGGTGGTCACGAATGGAGGCATCTGCGGCACGGTGGTCGGACTGTCCGAAAAATCGGTCGTGGTGCGTGTCAGCGAAGATCCGCCCATAAAAATGGAATTCCTGCGCGGCGCCATCTCGCAAGTCACCGACCGTGACGGACAGGAATAGCCCAACCAACCACGCAGCCAATCCGGCGCGCCGCCAGGGCCTGAACCCTGCGGCACAGCCGCGCCTCTCTTGGAGCCTTCAATGAAAACGAACCTGTATCGCGGCATTATCATCGCCGTCGTCCTCGTGTTCACCTTCATCTACATCGTGCCCACCGCCGGATGGATGTTACTGAAACCCGAGGAGCGCGCGGAACGACTCGAACAGTGGAACCAAGAAGACGGCGTCTACACCCAGCCTCGGTTCTTCGCGGATTCCATAAAGGGCGTCAAGCGCTGGTTCCAGTTCGATCGGGAAAAAGTCGTCACGCTGGGCCTCGACCTGCAGGGTGGCGTCCACATGGTCGTCGGGTTCGAGTTGTCTCAGGAGCAGCTCGACGAGGGCTGGACCTACGAGAGCATGCAGGATCGGGTTCTTCGTCAGATCAGCCGCCGCATCAACCAGTTCGAAGCCAAAGACCCCGTCATCCAAGCTCTCGGCGACAATCAGATTCAGATCCAGTTGCCTGGCGAGAAAGATATCGACCGCGCCAAAAAACTTATCATGAAGACGGCCTACCTCTCGTTCCACGTGGTGGCCGGACCCGATGAAACCGTCCAGACCTTCGCCAAGATTGCCGCGAACGAGCGGTTCAAGGAGCGCCTCATCCCCTTCCTCCTCAAGCCGAGGTTCGTTGGCGGACCGTTCCGCGTGCCTGTCGGCAGACGCGATCTCGTGGCCGCCATCGTTGAAGAAGTCAACGCCACTGAAGGTCTTCTGCCCGAAGGCAAAGTGCTCCGGTTCAGCCAGCCACCCAACCCCTGGGACGACGATCAGTACTACGAACTGTACCTGATAGAAGAGGCCGAACTGATGTCGGGCGAAGGCCTTCGTCTGGCCCTGGCGCGTGAAGACAACGAGCGTCCCGGCAAGTACCAGATCATCTTTGAATTCGACGCGGCCGCGGCCAACACCTTCGGCAAAGTCACCGAGGCCAATATTGGCAACGCGATGGCCATCGTCGTCGACGGGGCCATCGTGTCGGCCCCTACCATCGAGTCGAAGATCACCCGCAGCGGCCGTATCACGGGTAGCTTCAGCGGCCCGCAGGCCTATGACTTGGCCATCGCCCTCAGTTCGGGCGCACTGCCCGTGCCGATTCAGGAAGAGTATTCCGGCGTGGTCAGCGCCAGCCTGGGTACCGACTCGATTCGTAAAGGCACCTACGCGTCGATCGGCGCACTGATCGCCATCGGACTGTTCATGATCGCCTACTACCGCGTCGGCGGTCTCGTCGCTTGTATCGCGTTGCTGCTCAACGGCCTCATCATGCTGGCCGCCTTCGCCTATTTCCGGCTCACCCTCACGCTGCCGGGTATCGCGGGCTTCGTGCTTACGATGGGTATGGCGGTCGACGCCAACGTGCTGATTTTCGAGCGTGTGCGCGAAGAGGTGCGCAACGGCAAGACGCTGGTATCGGCCATTGAACTGGGCTACCAAAAGGCGACGGTGACCATTCTCGACGCCAACATCACCACGCTCATCGCGGCGCTGGTGCTACTGCAATTCGGTACAGGCCCCGTGCAGGGTTTCGGTGTCGCACTGGCCATCGGTATTTGCACCAGCGTGTTCACGGCCCTCGTCGTGACGCAGGCCATCTTCGATTCCCTCACCCACCGCGGCATCATCAAGAAGCTGCCCATGGCCAGCTTCTTGAAGCCCGACACCCACATAAAATTCATCGAATCGCGCCGCATGGCCTTCATCATCAGCGTCGTGCTCATCGTGCTCTGCGTGGGCGCCTTCTTCGCCCGCGGTTATGAAAACAACTTCGGCGTCGACTTCAAACCGGGCACGAGCATGATCGTGAGCCTCGACACCGACAGCAACATCGACGTCGGCGACGTGCGCGCGAAACTGGCCGACGCCGGGTTTGGGAACGCCATCATCCAGGAATACGGCGGTGGCGCCGATCTGGAGAAGAACACCTTCTCGATCAAGACGAGCGCCGATCTGCGGGTAAGCAAAGCCCCCCCCCCCGCTGAAGAGGCCGCGGAAACCGAAGCCACGGAAGAATCCGCGGAGCCTGAGACGGCCGAGGCCGCCGAAGAGACGGTGGCAACCGCGCCGGCCCCCACTCAAACCGTGGGCGCGCGCGTAGAGGAAGCCCTGGCCCCGCTCGCCGGCGGTAATCCCGAAGCGGTCAAGATCGAGCGGGAAAATACGGTCGGCCCCGTTATCAGTGGCCAGTTGCGTAGCGACGCCCTCAAGGCCATCTTCTTCGCGCTAGTCTTCATGGTCGGCTACATGTGGTTCCGCTACAACCTCGTGTTTGGCATCACGGCCATCATCGCCCTGCTGCACGACGCTATCATCAGCGTCGGCCTGCTGTCGGTGTTCGGCCCGATCCTCAATCTCCACATTGACATGACCGTCATCGCCGCCGTGCTGACCATCATTGGTTACTCGGTGAACGACACGGTCGTCGTATTCGACCGCATCCGCGAGAATCTTCGCACCTACGCCGGACGCGAACTCAACTACGCCCAGATCATAAACCTGGCCATCAACCAGACGTTGAGCCGTACCATTCTCACGTCCGGCCTCACGTTCCTCGCCGTCATTATGCTGTTCTTCTTCGGCGGCGACGTGTTGCACAACTTCTCGTTCTGCCTCATCGTCGGCGTCATCGTGGGTACGTTCTCGAGTGTCTTCGTGGCCAGCTCGCTGGCCTACGTCTGGCAGAATTGGAGCAAGCACCACCTCATCTCGGGATCGGGCCCGGGCCGAGGCGGCCGCAAGCCGAGCGCCTCCAAGACGCGCAAGCGCGGACGTTCCAGGAGCGCCTCCGCGTAATCACCACCCCTAGCTGAGCAGTTTTAAGTAATTCTGTAACCACATCTGCTTGCTGTGGCTCGGCTGATTGTGTCACGAAACCTTGCCATAGCACCGCTACGGCGGCGTTTTCCTTCCTACTCAGCCTTGTCCTCGCTGGCGCAGCTGCGGCCACGGAATTACTTAAACCGCTCTAGCGCCACACCCAAGCCCCGGAACGGCAGCCGCCGCTCCGGGGCTTGGGTGCATTCTGGGCGGACAAGATGCCGAAACCAGCATGCTATACTGGGTAAGCGGACATGGGAAGCCCATTCGGAAAGGTGCGCAGAGATCGGCCATGACACGATTCACCATTTCGCGCCGGGGGTTTCTTGCGGGTGCGTCAGCCGCGGGGCTGGCGACGGGATTGGCGGGGGCACGGCAACACAACGGAGATGAGGAATCCACGGTGACTGAGCGCACGATCGATATCCCTGCCCACTACTATCAACACTACGACGCGGACTTCACGCGCGAGGTTCCGGAGGAGGGCTTCGGCGGGTGGCACAAGGAGGCGCTCTCTTTCTCGCGCGATCACACCGCCGTGGTGGCGATGCACGCGTGGGACGCGGGCACGCGTGAAGAGTTTCCGGGCTGGTGGAATGTGGTGCCCTACATCCCGCGCGCCAACGCCATTTGCGAGGACGTATTCCCGCGCCTGCTGGCGGCGGTCCGTGCATCGGATTTTCCTCTGTTCCACGTCGTGGGCGGCGGGGACTACTACAAAGACCTCCCCGGCTACAAACGCGCCGTGGAACTGGCGGGGCCACCACCCCCGAAACCGCCGCGCGTCGAAAGCGATCCCGTGCGCGACGGGCTGTACGCCTTCCGCCAAGAGCACGCCTACACCGGCCTACACAACGCCGACGACATCAAACGCGGATTCGCGCGCCTCGACTTCGCTCCAAATTCGGCGCCTGTCGGCGACGAAGGCGTCGCGGAGAATGGTCCCCAACTGTTCGCCCTGTGCCAGGAGCGCGGCATCAACCACCTCATCTACGCCGGGTTCGCGCTGAACTGGTGTCTGCTGCTGTCGCCTGGCGGGATGGCGGAGATGTGTCACCAATACGGCGTGATGTGCTCGACCATCCGGCAGGCCACTACGGCCGTCGAGAACGGCGAAACCGCTCGCCAGGAGTTGTGCAAACAGATCGCCCTATGGCGCGTATCGCTGGCGTTCGGATTCGTCTTCGACGTGGACGATCTCGTCGGCGCGCTCGACTCCAAGGCATAATCTAAGACTCCGGCCCACCCGCAGTCATGCGCCAGCCAAAGCCGCCGGCGTGGAACGGCGACCGGTGGCTATGCTACCGTGGCGCAGTTGCGGGAAGCGGCGACGAAAGGAATGTGATGAACCGATACCGACTGGTTGCAGGGACGCTGTTGTTGCTTTCGGGAGTCACCCATGTGGTCCAACTTGCATTCTACGGTCACCAGGCCCACACTCAGGTCGTCGCTACGGTTGTTGCATCCGGATTCGGGATCGCCTATTTCCTTATCGGTCTCTTTCTACTGAGGAAGTCCAATTGGGCGTTGTGGGCGGGCGCCGTACTCCCCTCCATAGGCGCCGTCCTCGGTATGTGCCGTTTCATATTCGTGCACCCCAACCCCTTCAGCGTCTTCCATGTCGCCCTCGATTTCATCATTGTCCCCTGCTGCGTGCTGTCGATTAAGCACGTCCGCAACGCCACACGCTGACCGGGCGCGACGGACTCGGGTTAGACTTGGATCAACCTGCGGGCGTTGCCCTCGGTGATAGCGCTCCGCGCGTCCTTGGGGATGTCGGCGAGGCGGATTTTGTCGACGTTGGCGCGGGGGTTGAATAGGGCGTAGTTGCTCCCGAAAAGGATGCGGTCGGCGCCGAATCG
>JAACEL010000538.1 GCA_011682535.1 Nitrospiraceae bacterium
CTGTTCGAGAACGGGGCAAGCAAGGATTGAGTCATTTCGAAGAAGGAACCACAAACTGCGGAGGACCAAGCGTTCTGTGCGGTAGTGATGCCTTCTCTGACGCCAACTCTATCCCGTCACGCCGTCAGCAGCACTCTCAACGCCGCAAGCACTTTGAATAGCGGCAGGTTGAAAAGGAGATCGTGAAAAGGCCATTATGGCTTGCCCGTTAAGGTCCTCTGTACCTGCTGGGGGTGTTGGGGCGGGGCACAACGACAAAGGAAAGCGGAAGATGGCCTCTGAAAACCGAGAACCGAATCTGTCGATGAATCCCCGTATTGAGCGGGACCGCGAGTTGATTGTTAATGCCCGCTCCAAAGGCAAAGTGGCCACGACAGGCGTGTTCGTGCGGCTGTCCGGTCCCGGATGGCTGCAAAGCGCCATCACTTTGGGCGGCGGCTCGTTGTCGTCGAGCATGTACCTGGGTATGTTGGGCGGCTTCGCCTTTCTCTGGATGCAGCCTTTGGCGATGGTGGCCGGCATCATCATGTTGAGCGCCATTTCCTACGTGACGCTCAGCGCCGATGAGACGCCGCTCAAAGCCATCAACCGCCATGTCAACCCCGTCCTCGGTTGGAGTTGGCTGTTCGCTTCGATGGCAGCCAACGTCGTCTGGGCCATACCTCAGTACGCCTTGGGCATGGCCTCATTACGCCAGAACCTGTTTGTAGGCCTTCTGGGCGACGGCGGCGCGTTGGGCGCCGCCGGCATCTACGTAGCCGCGGGCATCATCCTGGCCGTCGCTATATCCGCCGGGATGCTCTACAGCGTCGGCGGCAAGGGCGTGAAGATCTTCGAGATCCTCGTGAAGTGCCTCGTGGGTATGACCGTACTGAGCTTCCTGGCCGTGGTCGTCAAGCTCTTGCTCACCGGCAAGATCCAGGCGGGCGAGATCCTGGGCGGTTTCATCTTCAAGGCCAACCTCCTGTCCGAACCCGTCAAGGCCTTCGCCGACCAGATCGCGCTGGTCGGCGCCTCGTTCCAGTCGTTCTGGTCGGACAAGATTGTCGGCCACCAGCGCGACGTGATGATCAGCGCCGGCGCGACGGCAGTCGGCATCAACATGACTTTCCTGCTGCCCTATTCCATGTTGCGCAAGGGTTGGGACCGCGAGTTCCGCGGCTTGGCCATCTTCGACCTGTCCACCGGACTCTTCTTCCCCTTCCTGCTCGCCACGAGTTGCGTGGTGATTGCCGCCGCCAGCCAATTCCACGGTGTGGCCGCGCCCGGACTCCTGGGCGAAACCGACGCCCAAGGCAACGCGATCGAACCGGCCAAGAATCTGGTGGGTCCGTTCAATGGTCTTCTGGAGGAACGGCTCAAGGCTGAAATCGGCGCGGAAGCCTTCGCGGCCCTGAGCCCCGAACAATTGCAGGCCAGTAAGGACGCCTTGCCCGAGGCCGATCGCAAACTGGCCGCCATGGTCGTCAAACGCGACGCCTTCAATCTGGCCTCGGCCCTCGCGCCCATCAC
The DNA here is from genome assembly GCA_011682535.1 of Nitrospiraceae bacterium. Classification (GTDB taxonomy): domain Bacteria; phylum Hydrogenedentota; class Hydrogenedentia; order Hydrogenedentales; family SLHB01; genus JAACEL01. Next base: position 1,513 of record JAACEL010000538.1, read on the forward strand.
CGGCGACAAGTTCGCACGGTACGTATTCGGACTCGGCGTAATGGGCATGGCCATGGGCGCATCCACGATGCTCATGATCATCAACGGCCTATGTTTCTGCGCCCTGCTCAACGTGCCGGCCAAAGGCTGGCTCCAACGGATCGGCATGCTCATGCCCGCCGTCTCGATTGTCGTGCCTTTGTTCTGGAAAGGCGCGTTCATGTGGCTGGCCATTCCGACCTCGGTCTTCTGCATGACGCTGCTGCCTTTCGCCTACCTCTCCTTCTTCCTGCTCATGAACCAGAAGAAGTACTTGGGCAAGGATATGCCCTCAGGCGTCAAGCGCGTGTTGTGGAACGTGCTCATGGCCTTCTCCTGCGTGCTCGCTTGCGTGGGCGCCCTGTGGAGCATCTACTCGAAAACCGGCTTGATCGGCGCGATCGTCATCGTCGGCGGCTTCTTCGCCCTCTGCCTGGTGGTCCAAGTTCTGCGGAAGAAGCCCGAAACGGCATGACCGCAATCTGAATCGGCCTAGGGTTTCTGGCCGGATCCCTAGTGTATCCCGGGGCCGGGCTCGCAATGCGGCCCGGCCCTGTTGTTGATTGGAGCGATCTGGGTTAATAAGGATGGATGCCATGCTGCGTTATATTGCTGCGGTGTTGATTGCGGGTTGTTCAGCGGTGGCCTATGCCGGTTTTTCGTTCGAGGACGACGGTAAGAGTCTGACGTTGCTCGAGGGCGGGAACAAGGTGTTCGTGTATCACTACGAACCCGTCGATCCGCCGGAGGGCGTGAAGGAACGGTACCGCCGGGCGTGTTATGTCCATCCCCTGTACGGCCTCGATGGCGATGTGCTCACGGAAGACTTCCCCGCCGACCATTACCATCACCGCGGCGTGTTTTGGGGATGGCCTGAGGCGCGTGTCGGCGATCGCGTGGCCAATGTGTGGACGTGCGTGGACATCTATCAGCATCACGAGGCCTGGGTGAAGAAGGAGGCGGGCTCGGACCAGGCGGTGCTGAGCGTGCGGAATTTCTGGAGCTTCAACGACGCACCCGATACGGCGGTGGTGCGTGAGGAGGTGAGTTACACGGTGGCGCCCGCCGATGAACTGGGGCGGACGATCGACATTTACGCGCGGTTCACGAACGTGACCGAGGGTGAAGTGACCTTCCAGGGCTCCACCGCGGCCATCTCGCGCAAAGACAAGACGCCCAAGGGTTATGGCGGGTTCAACATCCGCCCCGATTCCAACCGCAAGCCCTTCACCTTCACCACCATCGACGGCGTGTGCAAGCAGGATAAATTGCGCTACGAGACGCCGTGGGCCGACATCGCGTCGCAGGCTCTGAACAATGGCCCAGTGTCGGGACTGGCCGTGTTCCAGGATCCCCGCAATCCCGGCTACCCCCACCCCGGCTGGATCTTCCGTCACTACGGGTTCCTCGGCGCCTGCTGGCCGCACGTCGAACCCCACGTCCTGCAAGCCGGCGAGTCCTTCGAACTGCGTTACCGTCTTTACATCCACCGCGGCACGGCCGAAGAGGGCGGCGTCGCTGAGGCTTTTGAGAAGTACGTCGGCGAGACGAAGTAGGCGCGCGGAGAAGAGCCGTTTCGCGCAAAGGCGCAAAGAACGCAAAGAAAAAAAGAGATGAGAAGCTCGCGCAAAGGCGCAAAAAACGCAAAGAAGAACTACTGGGGTTGCGTCTTTGCGCGAGATTCTTCCAACGCTATTCCTCCAGCCGATTGACGAGGCGTG
>JAACEL010000539.1 GCA_011682535.1 Nitrospiraceae bacterium
AGTCCTTTGAAACAATCAGCAATGAACGGATATTTCCGTCAAGCCCCGCAATAGCTTGGCGCAAGTTAATTATTGACAAAACATTTCCTTACTTGTACTATTCTCCATAGAGTTGAGCGCAGAACGTAACGCCTGACGTGCCGTGGGCTCCCCCATCAGGATTCGGGGATGCCGACACCCAAGTCAGTCACGTGGGCCAGCCTCGGAGAACCGGGCCGGCCCCAACGCCGGGGAGGAATCGAGATGTTCTGCAGAACACCACACAGGCCAACGCGTGTTAAGGCACTGCTGCTGGGCGTTGGGATGATCCTGCTGGTCATTGCGGGCGTGGGTTGCCCGCCGGAGGACACCACGCCTCCCGCCAATGCGACGTCTTTGCAGGCGCTCACGGGAGACGGCGAAATCCGGCTGACTTGGACCAACCCGGGTGATGGCGACTTCGCGGCGGTGCGCATCCAACGCCTGACCAGCGGCTATGCGGCCTATGTGGGTGATGGGACGACGGTGTACGAGGGCTCGCTGGAAGAGTACCCCGATGCTGGCCTCACAAACGGAACCACCTACTACTACACGGTCTTCTCATACGATGGAGTCCCTAACTACTCGTCGGGCGTCCAGGTTGCCGCTCGACCGCAGTGGGCGGACGCCCAGAAAGACGTACTGGACGAGATGGCCGCGTTGGACGAAGACATCGAGGCTGTCGAAGACACCGTCCTCGATCCCGCCCAGCGGACCGGCCTGGTTACGAAGCTTGGGAAAGCCGAGTGGGCCTATGTAGGCGGCGATCCCTGTGCGGCGGGCGAGTTTCTGACCGCCTATCTCGTGAAGGTACAAGAATTCCGCCAAGGCGATGCCGCCGGCGTTACGGACGGCTTCTACAATCGCGGACGCCAACTGCGCTACGACATCCTGGCGAACGAAGGCTGCTCTGGCGCAGAACGCGTCGGGAAAGTGGCCACGGCGGGCGCGGACGAGCAACAGACCGACAACACCCAGGCCGTGGTGGACATTGCGTTTGGAGAGCCGGTCCTCAAGACCATCGTGTCGGGTCAGGAGACCTTCACCGAGGTCTGTGTTCCCGGAACCAGCACGGACAGCGCCGCGCCAGGCGAGCCGGCCGTGCCGATCATCCGCAGGCTGCTGGCCGCGCCGCGTGGCGCCAAACTCAATGTGGAAGTGCAATACGGAGGGTCGGAAACCTTCCTCTGCAATCTGATTCCCTGTCAACATCAGCCCGCCGACCAGAACCCCGAGAATCCGGGTAACCCGCCAGACCCGTCCATCTTCGACACGCCCGGCTTCGTCAAAGACGAAGCGGCGTACGCGGGCGCCCAAGCGTATCCGGTGGAACCGTGGGCCGTGCATGAGTTGGGCAGCTTCCGCGACCTGCGCCTCTTGCAGCTTGAAGTGGCCGCGGGCCGATACAGCCCCGCGACTCAGGAGCTGACCCTGTATGAGGACGTGACGGTCGACGTTACTTTCGGCGGAGGAAGCGGCGCATTTCTGACCGAAGCCGCTATGCACGAGTTCGAGAGCACCCCCAGCGTCTACACGCAGTCAGTCCTGAACTCGGCTGCGGTGGAACGGTACATCGAGGGCTGGCTCCGTCCCAGCCTCAGCGGCGAAGAATTCATGATCCTCGCGCCGCCGTCCATGAACGCCGAAGCCATCGCGTTGCGTGACTGGAAACGCAGCAAGGGGATTATGACGAACGTGTACACCGTGGCCGACGGGGGTGGGAGCAACCCCGACACGGCCGCGGAGATTGACAGCTTCATCGAAAGCCACTACTACACCGTGGCGGTGCGCCCCTCATACATTCTGCTGCTGGGTGACGCCGAGATCATCCCCCCCTTCTACCCGGCGGCCAACAACGCCGACTTGGTGGGAAGCACGACGATCGGTTCGGACTGGGAGTATTCGATCCTGGGCAACGTCGGACTCGACCTCGTGCCCGATTTCGCCGTGGGGCGCATTCCGGTGGACACCGCCGCGCAGGCGGCTATCGTGGTCAACAAGATCATCCAGTACGAGCAGAATCCCCCCATGAACGCGGGCTTCTACTCCGCCGCGGCCATCGCCGCCCAGTTCGAGTGCTGCCGGTGGGACGTAGTGCAAGACGGGACCGCACTGCGGACCTTCACGGAGGCGGGAGAGTTCTGCCGCGACGTGCTGGTCGCCCAGGGAAAGACGGTCGATCGTATCTACGAAGACACCGTCGACTGGCGCTACGGCGCTCGCGACGCCACACCGCGCCGCTACTACGACGGCGCAACCCTGCCTGCCGATCTCGCCCCGGGCAGCGGCTTCGCGTGGAACGGGGGCACGGTCGACATCCTGACCGCGTGGAACGAGGGACGTTTCCTGATGATTCACCGCGACCACGGCTGGGAAGGCGGCTGGAGTCACCCGGATTTCGCCTGGAGCGACATCGCCAGCCTGACGAACAGCACCCTCCAGCCCGTCGTGTTCAGTGTAAACTGCGCCAGCGGCCTCTTCGACAACGAGACGGCGGGGGGCGTGTGGGGCACGACGGACACCGCGGTCTACTTCGCCGAACGCCTGCTCCGCAAGTCGGACGGCGGGTGCGTGGGCTTCTTGGGCGACACGCGCAACAGCCCCAGTTGGCCGAATACGGAACTGCTCAAGGGGTTCATGGACGCCATCTGGCACGATGCAATTCCGTCCTACGGGGCTTCGGCGCCGCATCGACGCCTGGGTGACATCCTCAACCACGGTAAGCTGTACATGATGACCCAAGTGGGCGCGGCGGGCGCGGGAGTCGAGTCATGGGACGCCAAGGACGAGTTGCTGCTGTGGCACTGTCTGGGCGACCCGACCATGGAGATCTGGACCAGCTATCCGTACACGTTCTCCCTGCCGTCCGTGTTCGACTATCTGACTACGACCACGCAGTTCGTACGCCTGGTCTATCCGGTGGACGGAGCCCTGGTAACCGCCTATCAGATCGACGGCAACGACGAAGTAATCGCGATTGCGCGCGGTGTCGTTGAAGACGGCTCAGCCGTGCTGCCTTACTTCAACGAACCCGATCCCAAGTACACCATGCACTACGCGGTCTCGCTGGCTGGCTCCGTGGCGAAACTCGTCACCCCCTGATCCGAACGCCGGGTGCGTGGCGTGGCGCCCCCTAGAGCGTTTCACGATTGAGATGTCGTCTATCTGCGACAGTGAGGACAAGGCTGACAAGGAACAAGAACGCAGCCATAGCGAGCTAAGGCGAG